>CAZDUU010000430.1:0-2752 GCA_964508675.1 uncultured Bacteroidales bacterium
GGGTATGATTCAATACCAAGCCTTATGTATCATGCAAACAATGTAATTATTGGGACCAATGCAGGTAAATCGCTTACAACTCTTCAAGGAAATACCATTATAGGAGCCAGTGCATGTGAAAACTCTACAAGCTCAACTTCTTCTATAATTATCGGCAGTAACGCCTGCCAGAATGGAAACTTAACTTCAAGTACAGTTATCGGTGTTTATGCAGGTGCCGAAGCTACCGGAACTGAAAACATCTTAATTGGTGCAAGTGCAGGTAGAACAATTATTGGAAGTAATAACGTTTTTATTGGAAACTATCTCTATGGTTATGCTAATAACCATATGAACAACAAATTCTTAGTTAAAAACGGCACCAATAATTATCCATTACTCTTCGGAGACTTTTTTACAAATCGCTTAGTTGTAAATGGAGATAGCTCGCATAACGTGAACTCATTAAATTTCTTTGTAAATGGCTCTGCCGGTGGCAACCTAGCATGGACCAGTATTAGTGATAAAAAATTTAAAACCGATATAAAACCTATAGCAAATCCTTTAGAAAAAATACTTCAATTAAATGGAGTTAATTATTACTGGAGTAACAAATCATGGGGCGAAGGAATGCAAATAGGCTTCATTGCTCAAGATGTAGAAAACATTCTTCCTGAAGTTGTTGTAAAAAATGGAAATAACTATGGAATTCAATACGCTCCTATTACAGCACTTTTAGTTGAAGGTATTAAAGCTCAGCAAAAAAAGATAGACCAACTCGAAAAAGAGATTAAAGAACTCAAAGAAATTCTGCAAAAAAAATAGAATATGAAAAAATTATTTGGACTATTATCAATACTGGTATTAAGCTATAGCAGCTGGGCCCAGGTTCCCCAAAGTTTTTCTTACCAGGCAGTAGTTCGCGATGCACAAGGAAACATTATTCAAAATCAGAATGTTGCTTTCCGGTTTAGTATTCTTGAAAACAGTGCGACAGGCACAGCTGTCTATACTGAAACACAACAGGCTACAACCAATAATTTGGGACTGGTAATTCTGGCCATTGGCAATGGAACTGCTCAGCAAGGAACATTTTCAGTTATTCAATGGGGAAATGCACCTCATTTTTTAAAAGTAGAGCTTGATGTAGCCGGAGGGAACAACTTCACAGAAATGGGAACAACACAATTGCTCAGCGTTCCATATGCTTTACATGCGCAAACTGCTGATAATATCCAAACATATACTGCCGGTAATGGAATAAGCATTACAGGAAATGTGATTGAGAATACAGCACCCGACCGAACAGTTAATATAACCGGACAAGGAGCAACCACAGTTACCGGAACTTATCCAAATTTTACCATATCATCAACTGACGACAATACTTCATACTCAGCAGGAACAGGTATAGATCTCAACGGAAACATTATTACCAACACTGCTCCTGATCAACCAGTAAGTATTACTGGACAAGGTGCAACTACCGTAACAGGTAATTATCCCAATTTTACAATAAGCTCAACAGATAACGTTAATGACGCAGATGCCGACCCAACCAATGAAATTCAAACTTTAAACTTAACAGGAAACATATTGAGCATTTCTTCGGGTAATACAGTTGCCCTGCCTACAGGAACCACATATAATGCAGGAACCGGTATAAACCTATCCGGAAACACCATTACAAACACAGCACCTGATCAAACAATTAACATTACCGGCCAGGGAGCAACTTCAGTAAGCGGAACATATCCAAACTTCACCATATCTTCAACAGATAATAACACAGCATACGCTGCCGGGACAGGAATAAGCATTTCTGGTAATACCATTACAAACACAGCACCTAATCAGACAGTAAATATTACAGGTTCGGGTGCAACCACTGTCTCCGGAACTTATCCGAACTACACTATTTCTTCTACTGATAATAATACGACCTATACTGCAGGTTCGGGCATAGGTATTGTTGGTAATACGATAACCAATACAGCACCTGATCAAACCATCAGTCTTTCATACGGAACTGGCATCTCAATTTCCGGAACATACCCAAACTTCACTATTACAAACTCTTCTCCCAATCAAGCCGTTAATATTACAGGTTCAGGTGCGACAACTGTTTCAGGAACGTATCCAAACTACACCATTTCCTCAACTGATAATAATACTACTTACTCAGCAGGAACCGGGATAACCCAGACAGGCACAACATTTTCTCACACTGCACACACTGGTGATGCATCCGGAACCACAAACTTAACAGTAACAGGCATACAGGGAAGAACTATTAGTTCAACTGCTCCCACCTCCAATCAGATTTTAAAATGGAACGGAATAAACTGGTCCCCGGCTGCAGATGATAATACAATATACTCAGCTGGAACAGGTATTTCCATTTCGTCAAATACCATTACTAACTCAGCACCCGACCAGACTGTAACTTTAGCCGGTTCAGGAGCAACATCGGTAATTGGTGCATATCCCAACTTTACTATTTCTTCAACAGACAACAACACAACTTACTCAGCCGGCACAGGACTAACCCTTACAGGGACGACATTCAGTGCTCAGAATACAACAGCCTTATGGAATGCAAACCTGCTACAAGGCAGGAGTGTTTCATCAACTATTCCATCAAGTGGTCAGGTATTAGGATGGAACGGAACAAGCTGGGCACCTGCTACTGACATAAACACAACCTACTCTGCCGGTACGGGTTTAATATTGACAGGAACGACTTTTTCGCATTCTGCACATTCCGGTGATA
>CAZDUU010000431.1:0-2741 GCA_964508675.1 uncultured Bacteroidales bacterium
CATTATGAGTGTAAAAGAAAATCTTAACTTTACTAAAGTCTGTTTTCTGTTGAGCAAATGTACAAGATGGCATTATTACAAATACAAAACAAGCCTTCATTAAAAGGCTTGCAAATGCCATAGTAATATGTTGATTCATCAAAAATTAATTTGTACTGCCTATGCTTTTTTGCTTATTTCTTTCACCAGTACGTTCTTTCATCTTTGCTTTTAATTCTTTAATGTATTTTTTAAGTTCTTCCTTCTGATCCATGGTAAAAGAATCGTCATTTATAGTAATTTTCTTTACATTTATTGATTTCAAAAAATCAAATACAACATTTTCTTCATTATTCTTAAATGAAGCTATAGCTTTGCGTGAACCATCCGGTTCAGCTTCTGCCAGGTATTCGAATTTAGCTACATTTGTATTTTTTAAGGCTGTCTTTTTTAATTGATCAAACTCTTCCTGAGTTTTTAAACCATGAATTTTAAATGTGGACATAGTGTAAATGTCAGCATCTTTTTTGATAAGTCTACCATCGTCTGTTTTAAACGAAATTTCAACTCCTTTTTGAGAAAAGGCAAAAAAAGCTGTAAATACAAAAAAGAAGGTCAATAATGTTTTCATATGCTTTTAATATTAAATGTTGTTCAAATTTAGAACAGTTTTTTGAAATCACAAAATTTTTTAGAAAAAATTAACGGCCTATGTTATTGTCATACTGCAACAAATCTTCAGGTGTATTTAAATTATATAAAATTTCGCTTCTGTCACAGATATAGTTAATTCTACTGTAATTCCCCAAAAAGACTTTGAAATCAATATCAGGTATAGAGGCAGAAGCAAGGTCATTTAATATTGATTTGCATAATAAGACCGGGTGTCCGCCTTTATCTTTATATACCGGAACCACATAAGAATTTTCCTGCAATAAATTTGACATATTTTCAATAATCTCTCTATTTACAAATGGATTATCAATATTTTGAACAAACAATCCTTCGGATGTAATATTTTTGATGCCCATTCGCACAGATTCCATTCGTCCGAATGCAGGATTAACATTCACAACAATATTTAAATTCTTCTCTAAATCAGAGTAATTTTTTTTCAAATGATGAAACCCATCTGAATTTAGAACAATTGTTATTTTCCCAGCATTCGTTGTTTGGTATTGAAACAATAAATGCTCCAGCAATGTTATCCCATTACTTAACCTCACAAATGGTTTCATTTCACCCATTCTGTATGAAGTTCCTGCCGCTAAAATTAAAACCGGATACATAATATTCATGCAAACCTAATTATTTTTTTGCTAGGATGTTCATTCTGTATTTTTCGTCCATTTAAATTATCTTTGCAAATATAAAGATTGTGATATGGACGATAAATTTTCGATTATTAGTATTGACCAACTTCTTAGAATGATTTTCAATGACTTAAACGAACGTCATGAAATTTTTGGAATCCCTGAAGCATTATTCTTTAAACCCGGAAACTCTGATAATTTTACCATTGAGAGGTATGGCGAAACACTCGAAACACCTTTCGGAGTTGCAGCAGGGCCACATACACAACTTGCTCAAAACATTATCAGTGCGTGGCTTTGCGGTGCCAGATACATTGAACTCAAAACCATACAAACACTTGATGAGCTGAATATTTCAAAACCCTGTATCGACATGCAGGACGAAGGTTATAACTGTGAGTGGTCGCAGGAATTAAAAATACCAGAATCATACGAAGAATATCTTAAAGCATGGATTATTATTCACGTTCTAAAACACAAATTCGGATGGAATAATAGCAAAGGCATCGGAGTCATCTTCAATATGAGCGTTGGTTATAATCTTGAAGGAATACTTAAAGATAATGTTCAATGGTTCTTCAAAAAAATGAACGATTGTTCTGTTGAAAAAGCCAGGTTCATTGATGAAATGAGGAATATTTATCCGCAGATATCTGAAATCAGCATCCCAGAAACTATTACAAATAATATTACCCTATCCACTATGCACGGTTGTCCTCCGGATGAAGTAGAAAAAATCGCCTATTATCTAATCACAGAGAAAAAACTTCACACAACCGTTAAATTAAATCCAACACTGTTAGGAGCAGAAATGCTCAGAAAAATCCTGAATGATAAACTTGGGTTTAGTACTAATGTTCCTGACATTGCATTTGAACACGATTTGAAATACCCCGATGCTGTTCAGATAATAAAAAACTTAACAGATGCGGCAACAAAAACAGGAGTTAAATTCAGTATAAAGCTCACCAATACTCTTGAAAGCATTAACCATAAAAACGTATTCCCGGCTCATGAAAAAATGATGTACATGAGTGGAAGAGCCTTACACCCTATCAGCATAAACCTTGCAAAAAAACTCCAGAATGAATTTAACGGGACATTGGATATTACATTCTCTGCCGGAGTTGATACTTTTAATATTATTGATGTTTTAAAATGCGGAATTAAACCCATTACGGTCAGTTCAGATGTTTTAAAGCCAGGAGGATACGGCCGTCTTTATCAATACACCGAATCTCTTAAAGCATATGAGAAGAAAGAAAAAACGTTAGCTTATCTCAACAGCTACGCAGATGAAGTATTGAATAACTCACATTATAAAAATGATCCCTATTCCGAACCTAACATTAAAAACAATATTCCTTTAACCCACTTTGACTGCATTCATGCACCTTGTATTGATGCCTGTGCAACCAATCAGGATATCCCTTCATACATGTATTATAC
>CAZDUU010000432.1:0-2737 GCA_964508675.1 uncultured Bacteroidales bacterium
TAATTAACATCAAGTTTGCCTCCTGTAGAGCCTTTTCTCCTGCTAGTAAAGTAAATAGTATTTTCATCAGGGCTTAAAAGCGGACAGTATTCAGCAAAAGGTGTGTTTATACCGTTGTTCATGTTCGTTACGGTAGCATTTGACTTTACCAGTTGCATTTCCTTTGCATTAAGTGATTTTTGCATGTAAAATAAAATATCTTCATTACTGACATCTTTATTTTCTGCGCTATTTCTGCATTCCTGGTAATATTCCAATGCTTTGTCAAATTTTTGTAAAGAGTGGTTAAGTCTTCCCAGATAAAAATATGCGCCGGGAAATTGATTTTTTGCCTTATCAAAATAGTTATATGATTCCTGAGATTCACGTCTTACTTTGAAAATACATACACCGAGCTTATAAGCGACTTCGTTATTGGCGGTATCAAGGGCATAAAGTTCGCTGTATAGCGGAAGTGCAATATGGAAATTGTCGTACATGAACTCTCTGTTTGCCTTTTCGAGCTTTGAGTAATAAAGCTTATTATGTTTTTGGCCTAAAGCTGAGATGCTAATAATCAGGCTTAAAAAAAGGCTTAATTTAAAAATTTGTATTTTCATGGTTACAATTTTTTTCAAAATTACGAATTATCTTAATAATGTCACATCACCGGCTTTAAAGAAAGATTTTCCATTGATGAATTTTCCCTTTACTTTCCACACGTAAACATCCTGTTTACAAAGCTCTCCACGGTAATATCCATCCCATCCGATATTTGGGTCGGAACTTTCGAAAATTAGTTCTCCCCAGCGATTGAAGATGCTGAGTGTGTATGTCTCAACTCCGACAAATACAGGATGAAAAACATCATTATTAACGTCATGGACCTCAAATTTACCGCCATTTGGGCCATTTGGGTTTGGAGAGAAAGCACTAGGAAATTCAATCTGACCTGCAGATTTAGCAACGACAGCTCTGTATATAGTAAATGTGTCAGGGCATTGATGAATATTATTTGCAATAAGTTCAATATTGTATTCACCTTCTTGTGTATAGTAATGCTGAGGGCTTTCCATTGTTGATGTTATTCCATCACCGAAGTTCCATAAATAAGTGTTGGCATGCTGCGACAGATTGAAGCATTGAACAGCCTGATCTGGAATAAATACAACAGAAGGACTGACTGTAAAGTATGCGGCAGCATTTGGAAAAGCATCTATGTTTCCTGCATTATATGAGTCCTGCCCGCCGGGACCAGTTGCTATTAAAGTTACAACGTAGCTTCCATCCGATGAATAGGTATATACAGGATTAATTTCTGTAGATGAATTTCCATCACCAAAATCCCATAAATATTGTGTAGCATAAAGACTTTGATTGGTAAAATTAACAGTTAAAGGAAGGCATCCTGATGCGTAACTGGGTTCGTAGTGTGCAACAGGTGAGGGAGGAATAATACTGATATTGGCAGTAGCCGTATCGCTGCAATGCACAGACGATGCAATTAATATTATTGTGTAACTTCCCCAGCTATCATAATTGTGTTGTAGAGGTTCAATGAGAGTTGAGCTGGATCCGTCGCCAAATGACCATTGATATTGCCACATTCCGGGAGTTGTATTGTCAAAAACAATCGTTTTATTTGGAAAATGGATAGTTGTAGAATCAACAGTAAATGATGCGTTTGGAACAGCATAAACCACAATATTTTTAGTAAAAGTAGCATTACAACCATAGGATGAAGTTGCTGTAAGCTGTACAGGATAAGTGAGTGTTCCAGTTGTGGTGTTTATAAATACATGGTCCGGTTCAAATAATGTTGATGTGGAGCCATCGCCGAAATTCCATAAATAAGTAGAGGCATTTAGTGAGTGGTTGCTAAATAGAATATTGAGCGGTGTACAGCCTGTGCTGTCGCTTGTAAATTGTGAAACAACTCTGGGATAAACGGTAACTGCAACCTGGGCACTGTCAATACATCCATAATTATTCTGAATAATCAATTGGCAATTATACGAGACAGGGGTATTGTTTATATTATCATAATTATGGCTTACAACTGAATTTGTGTTTGTTGAAGTAGTATTGTCACCAAAGTAATAGAGAAATGACGTTGCACCAGTTGAATTGTTTGTGAATTGTGCATTATAAGGAGCACATCCTGTTGAATTATTAATAGTAAGAGATGCAGTTGGTTTCGGATAAACTGTAATGGATCCATTTGCAGTATCTTTACATCCAAAGGTTGAAGTTGTTATCAGACTGATATTATAATTTTGCTGATTATTGGTTGTGTTTACATAAATATGAGTAGGATTGGATCCTGAAGAAGTATTTCCATCTCCAAAGTTCCATAAATAAACACAGTTTGCTGTGGATGTGTTTATAAAGTTCACCGTTAAAGGACTACATCCGTTTGCCGGAGTAGAAAATTGTGATAAAACAATTGGATAAACATTGACCGGCAATGCCATACTGTCTTTACAACCAAATGCATTATTAACAACTAAAGAAACGATAAATTGCTCTGTAGTTAAGATGTATTATTAAATGTATGTTGAACAGCAGAAGTGTTATTGATTTCAGTAGTCCCATCGCCCCAATACCATTTTGATTGAGTAGCATTCTGGGACAGATTATTAAAATTGTATAAAGCCGGACTGCACATATCAATTGCCTGATTATTGAAATTGGCTGTGGGCTTTGGATTTATTGTGATTTGAGTTGTTGCAGTATCTACACAACCAACGTAATTGGT
>CAZDUU010000433.1:0-2731 GCA_964508675.1 uncultured Bacteroidales bacterium
AATCCGGCGGGCGCTTCGAATCGTTGTATGATCTCTGCCGCAGGATAGACCTGATACTATTTAAGTTTAATAATATACCCCAAGCTATTAACATATCTTTCTGAAATACTTTCATTATTTTTTCAAAAATTTAACAGATAAGCCAGCATTTAGAAAAAATATTTCATCTACTTTTGCATACCGAACGTTTAGGATGTTTTATGAATAATGATACTAAAGATTATATAATTAAGGAAGCTTATAAGCTCTTTTTAAATAACAGTTACGAAGCTGTTTCTATCAGCGATATTTGTGCAGAAATTGGATTAACTAAAGGAGCACTTTATCATCATTTTGAGAGTAAAGAAGCACTTTTTATAGCCGTAATAGATAAATATTTCATTTTCCCTACTACTGAATTTAATATCAATACCATTACTTTAAAAGAATTTAACGAGATTACCATTAAGAATATTGAAAAAATAATATTCAATATCTGTGGTGACAGCAAGGAACTGGTTCCAGTAAATTATATGTCGCTAATATCTGACTGTTTCAGGCATTATCCCGGATTTAAAGAAAAAACCATTGAGCTTCTTGATTTAGAAAATAATAAAACCAAAAATGTTTTTGAAGTCGCTATGAAAAGAGGCGAAATACGGAATGATATTGATTGTTCTTCTGTTGCTGAAATGTATTTTTCAAATTGTATTGGACTAGCCGGAAATATTCTTAGAAACAATTCTATTGAAGAGGCTATTCAAATGTTGAGAAACCAGATAAACGACTTTTATAAACTACTTAAAATTTAAAAATCAAGTATATGAATCAGTATAATAAGTTATTATAAAACATACCGGTCGTACGGTATTATTGTTTTAAACATTCAGAAAAAAGATCTAAAAAATTATATAAACAAATAATTTATGAAAATGAATTTCCACAAACAAGCTGAATCAAAAAAAAATAAAACAGGTTTAATCTTTAAAACTGTTTATTACATTGCCATCACCTTTTATTTTGCAGGCTGTAGCACTTCACAGGATAAAGATCAGAAAAAAAATGAAAAAGCAACCGTCGTCAAAACATCGCAGGTAAAATCAGAGCGTTACGAGGTGAATTTGCAATATAGTGGGACAGTAGAGCCTTCGCAAACCATTCCTCTTTCATTTCAGACTACTGGAACCATTGAGAAAGTATTAGTCAATACAGGCGATGATGTAAAGAAAGGTCAGTTATTGGCTACGCTTGACAAAAGCACTTTTCAAAACATGTACGATATTGCAAAAGCAAAATATCAGCAAGCCAAAGATGCATACGACCGTTTAAAAACCGTACACGAACAAGGCAGTTTGCCTGAAATAAAGTGGGTGGAAATGGAAACTAACCTGGAACAGGCAAAATCGTCGTTGGAGATGTCAGAAAATAATCTGGCTAAATGTAATATGTATGCACCATCCAATGGAACAGTTGGCCGTAGAAATATTGAACCTGGAATGTCATCACTGAGTTTAACATCATCACCTATTGAGCTGGTAGAAATCAATACGGTATATGTAAAAATATCTGTTCCTGAAAATGAAATCGGTAAAATGAAAAAAGGAATCGAAGCAAACATAAAAGTTCCTGCTCTGAATGATATGATGTTCAAAGGCGATATTACAAATATCAGTCCCATAGCAGATGCCTTCTCGCATACTTACGAGGTTAAAATTACAGTTAAAAACTCCCAATTAAATCTAAAACCTGGAATGGTCTGCGATGTTACTCTTAACCTGAAGTCAGAAAAAGAACTGGTACTTCTCCCATACCAAAGCGTAACACAGGATAATAACTTTAACACATTTGTTTATGTTGTAAATAATGACAGAGCAAAGAAACAAATTATAAAAACAGGGAATTACCGAAATAACAGCATTGAAGTAATATCTGGAATCACGCCAGGTCAGGTCATTATAGTTGAAGGGAAGGAAAAATTATCAGATAACAGCTTAATCAGTTTGTAAAATGAAAAGAAAAAGAACAGGGGCTATAGAAGCTGCTATGCGTAACCACAATATCGTAATTATTATTACGGTTGTCTTTATAATATTAGGAATTGTTGCCCTAATAAAAATGCCGCGTAACGAATTTCCTCAGTTTACCATACGCCAGGGAGTTATTGTAGGTGTTTATCCCGGAGCAACATCATCAGAGGTTGAGAATCAACTAACTAAAGTAGTTGAAAATTACATATTTAGTTATCAGGAAGTAAAGAAAACAAAAACTTATTCATACTCCAGAGAAGGTGTCATGTATATCTTTGTAGAACTAAATGATAATGTAAAAAATGCCGATCAGTTCTGGTCTAAACTCAAACACGGACTAGATGAAATAAAAATGTCACTTCCATCAGGCGTTCTGGCATTAATTGCAAATTCAGATTTTGGCGATACTTCCGCCTTACTTATTACGCTCTCATCTGATTCAAAAAGCTATAAAGAAATTGAAGAGCAGTTAAAAAAGCTGGAAGCTGAATGTAGGAAAATACCTGAAACTTCTAAAATTAAACACTTTGGCCTTCAAAAAGAAAAAATATTTATAAATGTAAAACCTGAACTGCTCAATGAATACAATATCAAAACACTGAGTTTATTAGGTTCGTACATGCCAAACGGGATGGTAAATTACGCCGGTGAGCTTAAAAATGGAAAACACAATTTGTTTGTTCATCTACCGGTTAATTATCAGTCAGAGAAAGATCTGGCTGAAC
>CAZDUU010000434.1:0-2728 GCA_964508675.1 uncultured Bacteroidales bacterium
AGGGATGGACATCATTGAATTTGGTCGGAAATAAATTAATATGTAGGTTTGTAAACGATATTTTTACTTATGCCTCTGATTTCACATATCATCTGTACCTATAACAGGGCAGCTTATCTGCCAAAGGCTCTCGATGCACTAGCCCATCAGAATTATCCGGATTTTAACGATTTCGAGGTGGTCATTATAAACAATAATTCCACAGATAATACGCAGGAAATCGTTGATTCTTTTATGAAGCAATATCCTGATGTAAAAGTTGTTTATGCACATGAAGAAAAGCAGGGCTTATCCAATGCGCGTAATAAAGCTATAGAAGTTTCAACTGCTGAATGGTTAGCTTTTCTCGACGATGATGCTTATGTTGATGCAGATTATACACTTAACCTGGTGAACTTTATCAAATCAACCCCTGATATTAAAGCTATCGGCGGACCTATTTTGCTCGATTTCGAAAGTCCAGAACCTCATTGGTACACACATTATCTGGGTTCATTGTTTGGCTATTTCAAACCTTACGAAACAAGTCGTTATTTTACTAAGAACTTTTATCCCCGCGGTTCCAACATGATTCTTCATCATACACTTTTTGAAAAATACGGCGTATTTAATCCGAATCTTGGCAGAATAGGACGAAATATGATGGGAAGCGAAGAAAAGGATATGTTTCAGAGAATATATGAGGGAAACGAACAAGTATATTATCTTCATACAGCTATTATTAATCATTTGGTTCCTGATTTCAGGACAGAGATTGAATTTGTAAGAAAACAATCGATGGGAGTGGGACGCAGCGAGCATGTGAGAATCATGCAAAGCAATTCGGGCGTTTTTTCTAAAATATTGTCAGAATGTCTGAAATGGGGAGTTAGTTTGCTGTTGATGATTTCTTACTCGCTTCAGTTAAAACCGGCAAAAGGCATTATGCTCCTTTGTTTCCGGTATTGGGTTTTAAAAGGTTTAACAACAAAAGTTGATATATAATGAAATATTTAAGTTTATTCGTTGCATTACTTGTTTTTTCAGGTTCTTTTGCTCAAAAGAACTGGCACCTGAAAGATATTAATGACGATGGTGTTGCCGGAATCAGCCTGGATAAGGCTTATAAATTATTGAAGGATAATAACCGCAAATCTACGCCGGTTATTGTTGCCATACTTGATAGTGGAGTGGATACTACGCACGATGATTTAAAACCTTTTTTATGGGTGAATACTGCTGAAACACCTAATAATGGAATAGATGATGATCACAACGGATATGTGGACGATATTCATGGCTGGAATTTTCTGGGAAATGCCAACGGTGAGAATATTGATGGTGAAACATTGGAGCTTACAAGAGAATACGCCCGACTTTCAAAGTATTTTGCAAATAAAGACACTAATAACATAAGCACACAGGATAAAAGTAATTGGGAATATTTCAAAAAAGTACGTGCAAATTACCTATCGCAAATTACAGAGAAAAAGAACGAAGTAGCAATATTGCAAAGTATTCTCGAAAAAGCCAAAAAGGCCACATATGCACTTAAAGCCTATCTGAAAAGGGATTCTATTACGAAAGAAGATGTTGCTAAACTTAAAAATCTGGAAAACGACACGATTAAAAATTATGCTAAGTTCTATGAGAAAATGATTAAGAATAACTTTAGCGAAAATGAGTTTCTAAAACAAATAAATAACACCAAAAAAGACCTGGAAACAGAGCTCAACCCCGAATGCAATGTAAGAGCAATTGTAGGCGATAATCCATCTGATAAAAACGACAGCATTTATGGAAACCCGGATGTTACAGGACCGTCCTCTGGTCATGGTACTTTTGTAGCCGGAATTGTGGGTGCTGACAGGAATAACAACAATGATGCATTTGGAATAGCCGATAATATTAAATTTATGATACTAAGAATCGTTCCGGGCGGTGACGAACGAGATAAAGATGTTGCTAATGCCATAAAATACGCAGCAAACAAAGGAGCAAGAGTAATGAATATGAGCTTTGGGAAAAGCTATTCTCCTGATAAATATATGGTAGATGAAGCCATAAAACTGGCTGCAAAAAAACAGGTTTTGCTGGTTCATGCTGCTGGTAACGAAGGCGAAGACAACGATATCATAACTCATTTTCCGACTCCTTATAGCAGTGATGGAAAATTGCTGACTCCGTTCTGGCTTGACATTGGTGCTTCGAACATTAAAGCTGACGAAGATCTTGCAGCTTCGTTCAGTAACTATGGACAAAAGAACGTTGACTTGTTTGCCCCGGGAGTGAAAATTTTCTCTACCAGTCCCAATCATCGTTTTCAAAGCTCAAATGGAACCAGTGCAGCATGCCCGGTTGTTTCGGGAGTTGCTGCGCTGATAATGTCTTATTTTCCGGAACTCTCAACTGCCGAAGTGAAAGAAATACTGCTTAAATCGGTAGTAAAATATAAACTGAAAGTGAATATTCCTACCGAAAAAGAAGATAAAGGAAAGTCTAGCTTTAAAAAACTTTCGGTTACAGGTGGTATTGTAAATGCCGAAAAAGCTGTAAAACTCGCGCTCAAGATGTCGCAAAACAAGAAATAATGTATTATACGCGGATAAATATTGAACCTCATCCACAAAGAATAGCTTATTCAGACCAGTCGTTTTTTATAGGTTCATGTTTTTCTGCCAATATTT
Source organism: uncultured Bacteroidales bacterium (assembly GCA_964508675.1). Lineage (GTDB taxonomy): Bacteria > Bacteroidota > Bacteroidia > Bacteroidales > GWA2-32-17 > Ch61. The sequence continues at coordinate 2,667 of CAZDUU010000434.1, forward strand.
CTGATAAATTCAGGTTTTACAAGCTCAACACGGAAGCGAATCCATTCGGAGTTTTATATAAT
>CAZDUU010000435.1:0-2726 GCA_964508675.1 uncultured Bacteroidales bacterium
ATTGCATTAGGTTTCTTTAGTTTGATATTTATTTTCGGAGCCATGAATATTGGATTGGGCTATGGAATGTCCGTATTATCGGTAACTTTTGTAGTGTTCATGTCACTACTCGAATTATTGGTTGCTTTTATCCAGGCTTATGTATTTACATTGCTTTCAGCCCTTTACTTTGGAATGGCTACTGAAGAACATCATCATACAGAAACAGAAACCCACTAAATTTATATATATATGATTACTTTAACTGTTATTTTACAAGCATTAGCAAACGTTGCTGTAGCAAAAATGGGTGCCGGTATTGGCGCTGGTATTGCAGTAGTAGGTGCAGGTATTGGTATTGGTAATATCGGTGGAAATGCTATGCAGGCAATTTCACGTCAGCCCGAAGCTGTAGGCGACATTCGTTCAAACATGATTGTTGCTGCTGCTCTTATTGAAGGGGTTGCATTTTTTGCTATCGTAGTTTGTCTATTGATTCTTTTCATCTAAAAAGAGACCTGAAGGAAAGGACGGTTGGTCCTTTCCCTCTTTTAATTAACTTATGATTAAACGATAAAATATATAAATTATGCCACTAGTAACCCCGGGTATAGGATTGGTATTTTGGATGCTTCTTTCATTTGGCATCCTGCTATTTATTTTGGGCAAATTTGCATGGAAACCCATTTTAAAAATGCTCCATGAGCGTGAAGAAAATATTGATAAGGCTCTTAAAGCAGCAGAAGAAGCAAAGCTTGAAATGCAAAAACTGCAGGCAAATAATGAACAAATTGTTGCCGAAGCCAGAAAACAGGCTGATGTACTTATCAAAGAAGCACGCGAAATGAAAGAAAAAATTGTTTCGGAAGCTAAAAACACAGCCTCTTTAGAAGCAGACAAAATCATGAAAAATGCCCATTTAGCCATTGAAAACGAAAAAAATCAGGCATTAAACGAAATCAGAAACCAGATCGCAGAATTTTCTGTCCTTATTGCAGAAAAAGTTCTCCGCAAGGAACTCAGCGAAGAAAATAAACAAAAAGACTATATTGAAAGCTTACTGAAAGACATTAATGTAAACTAACCTATGAATTACGCAAAAATTGGAATTCGGTATGCTAAAGCGCTTTATCTAACTGCACTCGAAGAAAATGCGTTAGAAAATGTGTATCAGGAAATGCAGGTAATGCAACAGCTGATAACTGAAAATCCATCTTTCATTTCCTTTTTAGACACTCCTATTCTTAAACCGTCTGAAAAAAAACAATTTTTCGAATCCGTTTTCAGCAACCAGGTTCATCCTTTAGTACTTCGTTTCCTGTTTTTACTAACGGAACATCGACGCGAAAACAGGCTCAGCGATATTATACGTAATTTTAATACACTTTATCTGAATCATAAAAACACTCTCTCTGCAAATCTTATTACCACAATTAAAGCTGACGAAGCAATGATGAACCAATTCAAAGAAAAGCTTCAGCAAATGTTGCAAAAAACAGTTCTTCTTCAAAACACCATTGACGAGAAAATTGACGGAGGATTCATTTTGCAAATCGAAGATAAAGAGTTTGATGCAAGCATAAAGACACAATTAAATAAAATAAAAAATAATCTGATTAAAACATCCATGATAAAATAAAACACTATGGCAGAAATTAAACCGGGTGAAATATCACAACTATTGAAAAATCAGCTGCAGGGATTAAAAACTGAAGTTGATTACAATGAAATCGGCTATGTAATTCAAGCTGGTGATGGTATTGTGCGTGCCTACGGATTAAACAATGTTCAGGCCAACGAAATGGTTGAGTTTGACAATGGTGTAAAAGGTATTGCACTCAACCTCGAAGAAGACAATGTGGGGATTGTATTGCTGGGAGCTTCGGAAGGAATCAAAGAAGGCGACAAAGTACGTCGTTTGAATATGATTGCTTCAATAAAAGTGGGCGAAAGTCTTTTAGGGCGTGTAATTAATACCATCGGCGAACCTATAGACGGAAAAGGACCTTTAACGGGTGAAATGTACGAAATGCCTTTTGAACGTAAGGCTCCAGGCGTAATCTTCCGTCAACCGGTAAAAGAACCGTTGCAAACTGGATTGAAAGCTATCGATGCTATGATCCCCATCGGAAGAGGTCAGCGTGAGTTGATTATTGGTGACCGTCAGACTGGTAAAACAGCTATTGCCATTGACACCATCATCAATCAACGTGAAAACTTTGAAAAAGGGAAACCTGTTTATTGCATCTATGTAGCTATTGGACAAAAAGGTTCTACCGTTGCAAACCTTGCAAAAACATTGGAAAACTATGGCGCAATGGACTACACCATTATCGTTGAAGCTACCGCCAGCGACCCTGCTGCAATGCAATTCTTTGCTCCTTATGCAGGATGTGCTATTGGCGAATATTTCCGCGATACGGGACGACATGCACTTATTATTTATGATGACTTGTCTAAACAAGCCGTTTCATACCGCGAAGTTTCATTGTTGCTCCGTCGTCCTCCCGGCCGTGAAGCCTACCCAGGCGATATTTTCTACTTACACTCACGTTTATTGGAACGTGCAGCTAAAGTTATTGAAGCTGATGAAGTAGCTAAACAAATGAACGATATACCTGAATCTATTCGTCCAATGATAAAAGGGGGCGGCTCACTGACAGCTTTACCTATCATAGAAACACAAGCAGGTGACGTTTCTGCATACATTCCTACTAACGTAATTTCAATTACCGACGGTCAGATTT
>CAZDUU010000436.1:0-2726 GCA_964508675.1 uncultured Bacteroidales bacterium
TTCCTGCTTTAAATAAGGTTTCCTTTTCAGTTTTATTTAAACTTTGGTATCCCTGTTTGGCTATTTTATCTAAAATACGGTCAATTTCTTTCTGTTCCTGTGCTTTTTGATAGTTGTAATCTTCGTCGCTCATATAACGCACGTTGTCGCGTGATTTTTTAGTCTTTTTCTTCCACAGTTTAAGAAATTTAAAATGTGGCCATTTAAACTTGGGATTTCTGAGCATTAGTCCGTAAAGCATCCCGTAGAAAGCTCCACCCAGATGAGCAATGTGTCCGCCACTGTTTTCGCCGGCAATGCTTAAAAAGTCAATAATAATGGTGAATAATGCAATATGCTTAAGTTTTACCTGCCCGATAAAAAAAAGCGACAAACGGTATTCGGGAACATAGAATGAAATAGTAACAACAACAGCGATAACAGCTGCTGAAGCTCCCAGCGCTCTGGAATTATGCAGTACATCCTGAAAAGCAGGGAAAAGATTAAATGCTCCAACATAAAATAACGCTCCTACAAAGCCTCCGATCAAATATGTATATAGAAGTTTTTTCGAACTGAGGTAGTCGACAAAAATTTTTCCGAACCAGTAGAACCAGAGCATATTAAATACAATATGAAGGATTTCTTCGTGTGTGAACATATACGTAAGTACTGTCCATGGCATGGTCTTTAAAACATCGATATCAGCCGGAAGCATCAGGTAATTGAGAGGATAATACAAACCCTGATTTTCAAAATGGAAAAGAAAAATGACCAGTTTAGAAAGGCTTATGAAAATATAAACGGCAATGTTGATATACAGTAACTTTGTGACGAAACTACCATATTTATATTTATTCCATATTTGGTTTGTAAGGCCCATTATTTAAGCTTTCGTTGCCATATTTTGATAAGAATGAAACCGAACAGCATACCACCAAGGTGAGCAAAATGTGCAACGTTGTCGCCGGGTTGATTCATTATTCCGCTGTAAAGTTCAAATACGCCGTATAAAATTACAAAATACTTTGCTTTTATCGGTACAAAAAAGTAGAGATATATAAGCGAGTTGGGAAACATCATTCCAAAAGCCAGCAATAAGCCGAAAATAGCACCCGAAGCACCCACTGTCGGAATATTGATTTGCATGTGATATTGGAAATCCACAAATCTGAACGATTCCTGTACAAATTGCGGATCAGTTCTGAAGTGTGACCACGATGAAATAAAATCGTTCAATTGCAGCTGGAATTCGGGAAAATGATTAACAACCAGGTAAGTGAATGATTCTGGCGAAGGGCTGTTTTTATAAGCAACAATGGCTTGTTCCAGACCATGAAAACGCCAGTAGCTGATAAGAATATGTAAAGCAGCTGCGCCTAAACCGGTAATAAAATAAAAATAAGCAAAACGTTTGCTTCCCCATATATTTTCTAAAGCCGTACCAAACATCCACAAAGCAAACATATTGGAAAAAATATGCATAAAATTTCCATGCATGAACATATGCGTGATGGGTTGGTACCATCTGAAATGTTCGGAAGCAGGATAAAAAAGTCCAAGAATATTGGTGAGATCGAAATTGAATTTTGAGCCAAGTGTAATGGTAGCAAGGAATAGTAAGCCATTAATAATAAGCAGATTTTTAACTACAGGAGGCATGATGCTAAATCTTGATGGCGAATAATAATTCATGGGTCAATCTAAATTTGATTAAAAAATTTATCAATCTCTTCATTTGAAATAATACGGAAAATGTTTTTTCCGTCGGGTGTGTATTGCGGTTGCGAGGTAGCAAATAAATTATCGAAAAGCTGTTGTGCCTCATTTGCCGACAGCGATTGTCCTTTTGTAATGGCCGATGAACGTGCAAGTGATAATAAAATCTGACTTATATCCAGTTTTTCGGGTTCAGTTTCCATTTCTTCAAACTGCCTGAGAAAATGTTCTACTATCTGCGCCATGTTGTAATTTGTCCAGTATGCCGGAATACCTTCAATCTGTAATTGGTTATCAGGCAATACCTGCAACATAAAACCCAATCGTTTCATGTAAGGAATAAAGGTTTTGAAATAGGTCGCTTCATGTGATGTCAAGGCAAACACCTCGGGGAAAATCAGCTTTTCAGTATACGGTTCTTCTACTCTGTATTTTGATTCAAAAAGCTCATACAAAACCCTGACATGAGCCCTGTATTGGTCAATGAGCATGATGCCCGATTTAACGGGGACCAGCAAATACTGATTTTTTATCTGGAGAATATTGCTGTTTTCAATTTTTTCATCCTTTTCGTTCTCCAGTTCCAGTTTTGCCTGGTTTTCTACAGGAGCAGCCGTCGTGGTTCCCGTTTCAAAAATTTTTTGCCAGTCCTTGTAAACAGGCTTATTTTGACTTTCAAAAGGATTATAACTTGGGTTTATATTGATTTTGGGAGTGCTTAATGGCTGATTTTTATTGGTTGGAGGTAATTGTATGCTGCTTTCATTTTCGAAATCAATATTGGGTAAAATATTTGTTTTTCCCAGTGTTTGGCGAACGGCAGCTTCCAATATTTGTGCAACAGCCCGTTCATTTTCGAATTTGATTTCGGTTTTGGTTGGGTGAATATTGACATCAATATTATTGGGATCGGTAGAGAAAAATATGAAAAATGAGGGCAATGTTTCGGGCAGTAGCAGATTATCGTATGCATTTTGAATAACTCTGTAAAGAAAAGGATGTCGCATAAAGCGGTTGTTGACAAAAAA
>CAZDUU010000437.1:0-2721 GCA_964508675.1 uncultured Bacteroidales bacterium
AGCCATTGGCATCGAGGTAACGGAAAAGCACTTCTGCGTAATATGCAGTTTTTGATTTATTGGTAATAAGTACATCGGCATATATGTATCGGATATTGTCTTTACTGAAAGCCTTGATAGGAATAATTTTGGTAATATCAGGAACGTCGTTGCCCATGTTGAACAATTTCATTTCAGTTACATCAAAAAATGGGTTTTCATTGGGTTTAACTGTTCCAACATCTTCTATAAAGAAATCAATGGAACCGAGCTTAGTATTTCCGAAATGTGCTTCCCAATAATAATTTCCCAATGTCCAGTATTTTCCAAATTCGGTATTACCCCAGCCTTCGCGTATGTATGCAATGGATTCGTCTTTGGTAATGGTGTATTCCTCTTCAAAATTACACAATTCTTTATCCTGATTGGAATTGGTTTTGAAAAAGCATTTAAAGCGGATTTTTATTTTTTGATCTTTGACCTTATAAAATTTATTTAATAGTCCGATTTCGCAACTGACATAAGTTGTTTCACTGCGGTCGAAAACTTTACGGTATTTTTTTTCATTATTGAACCATTCACTGCTTCCAAAAACTTTTATAGACACAAATTCTACAGCATTGGTTTCTTCTTTTGAGGAGCTTCCAAAAAACATAGATTAAATAAAGTATTAAGTGAATATTTTTTCTAACAAAGATAGGATTTTATGTTTACTTGCCAAATAACTTACCTAAAAAACCTTTTTTTGATTTATTGAATTTTTCTTCGAGTGATTCCATGCTTTCATCCATAAGCATTTGCCAAACCTGACCCCATTCAACAAAACCACCCAGATTGCGGTCGTCGATGTATAAGTCGGCATTTATTTTTCGTGGTAGATTGTCGGAAGGTTTTTCTTCGGGATAGGTATTGTTTACGGCATAAAACTCCAGTCCTTTGCTACGGCAAAATGCTACAGCATCATTCAATTCTCTTCCGGTGCGATAGGTCCATAAAATTATCATGTGACCTTTTCGCTGAAGTTGTTTAAGAGTTTCAATGGCAAACAGTTTCTCTTCGCCTATCTCCGGATAATTATTCTCGACTATGGTGCCGTCAAAATCTACTGCAATCTTCATTGTATAATTTTTAATATTTAGGACAGGGGATAATAACTTTTCTGGTCTTTTTGCGCATTTTCTGATCCTGGTTGAACTCGTAAACCAGCGAAAATTCGTGTGAACCGTATGTATTGGCAATCAGGCGCGATATAGTGATATCGTATGAATATCCTATTTTAATGTCTTTCCACACATAACCTATCTGAACAATAACAGCGTCGTTGTTTTGATAACCGGGAGCATATCTTTTCAGCAGGGGAATGCCACGGAACCAAAGCCCCAGAATGATAGGAGTCCTTATCCAGTAAGCGCCTATGTCCACCTGATCGTATTTTCCCTGAGAACGATAATGTAGCCATGCATTGAGGCTTTCTTCGTTGTAAATACTGGTTTTTCCGTTTAAATAGAATTTATGTCCGGCAAAAAAAGTATATTTCATGGGTATTTGGCTGTAACCATCAATGAGAGACTGGTTAGGCTCTATCATATGATCCCATGTAAATCCAACCCAGTTTTTTTCGGAATAGACCATAATAGACGAGGCAAAATCAACATAACCTACCTGTTTGAGCGGAGGTACTTCAACCGAACCTCCTGCTACTCCTGACAAACTTAACTGGTCGTTAAAAACAAGCCTGTTAAAATCAATTGTTCTGTTGGAATGATAAAAGTGAATAGCAGGTCTTACCTGGTAGTTTTTGAAAATACGAAACTGATAGGTGTACTGAATTCCTTCCTGCATACTTCCCATACGACCTTGCCCAGCAACGTCTTTCATCAGTAAAACTCCAACACCGCTGTTCAATGTGGGGATAAAATGATCTAAAGACAAAGTTGTTGTAAAAAACGAACCCGGAATGCCCGGCCATTGATCGCGAATATCTGTTATAAGCCGTGTGCCTTGTGTGCTACCTGCAAATGATGGGCTTAAATATAAAGAGTTAGCATAAAACTGAGAGAAATGCGGGTCTTGTGCATTTAAGTATATGGATAAAACTAGTAACAAATATGTCAGAAGCAACTTCCTCATTCTTGTTTTATGGGTTTTAAGATAATTGTTTTAAATAAATCTTCGAATTGAAGTCTTTCTTTCTGGTCAATTTCTGATGAAAACGGGTATAATTATCTGCTTCAACAATCCTTTTATATTTTTTGCGCGGAAGCAGTACCATATGGTATTTTCCGTTTTTGGAGGATCTGTATATTCCCTATAATTCCTTTGTGTCAAAGTCGATGATGGTAATAGTTGCTTTTAACGGGCCAACTTCAGGATCATCAGCCATGACTGTTCCTTTCAGAATCAGGCGATTGGTTTGCGGGTCAATGATTTCACCTTTGTATATATCCATAGATCCATTGCCGTCGTCGCGGTTAGAAGAGAAATAAATGTTTTTACCGTCAAAGGTTGCGATAAAATACAAATCGTCCATTACAGAATTGATTGGTGCTCCCATATTTTCAGGTGCTGACCAGTTTCCGTTTTCATCTTTAACTGTATAAAAAACATCATAACCTCCCATATTTTTATGTCCCTGCGAAGAAAAGTATAATGTAACACCATCTGGATGAATAAATGGAGATTCTTCATCATAGGGAGTGTTGATTACAGGACCTAAATTCATAGGTTTACTCCATGTACTGT
>CAZDUU010000438.1:0-2697 GCA_964508675.1 uncultured Bacteroidales bacterium
AGGTATACATTTTTGTCCTATTTTAATCTGTAGGAGTTTTGGGGATACTTACATACATAATTATTAATTAGTGAGATAAGTTTATTTAAAAATGTTCATTTGTTTTTTGCAGAATCTTAAAAAATTGTTGAGACTGAGTAAAATTTAACTGGAATGGGATTGAAATGGCCCCAAGGGATTTATTTGGAAAGTTTTTATAATCAAAACTTAAAAACCCTTTTTCCAATCTTAAATGTCAGGATATGGCGGTCTTTTTTTACAGCGTAAATGTCTTTTATTGTGATAATCAATCCTGTCTCTTCTACATTGCCGAATTCGTCGTTAAGGGCTGTGCCAAATACCTTCATGGTAGGCGAAAGGTTCATGTACGAGTTGATTAATGGAGGTATATTTTCGCCCAGAGTTCTGACTTTCTGAGATAAAATTTTGTAGTTTTCAAGATAGTTTTCAGATGTAAATGTTTTTTCGAGTTCTTCTTCGGGTGTGTCAATGGTTAGTGGATAAATAGGAGTGATTAGATTTTCTTTATCACCAAAGTATTTTTTCAGAAAATATAAAATCAGGTTGCGGGCTTCGCGGTTAAAATCGGGATACATGGTTACTTTACCGAAAAAATATTTGGTTTGGGGGTAAATAACAGTCAATGAGCCTAATCCGTCCCATATGTTGTCTAAGGCGAAAATTCCTCTTCGGTCGGTGCCGGTACTCTGATAATTGGGTTGAATAAAAGAACGTCCCAGTTCAATGGTGTAGGGCATATATTCCAGCATGAACTTATCCGAAAAATTAAAGAGATGTCTGGTTGCAAGGCATGTTTTGCCTTTGCCGTCTTTTATGGCGTCGCTTCCTAAAATAAACCGATAACCACCAATTATTTCTTTTCTTTTGGGATTCCAAACAATAAGTTGCTTATATGGATTCTCGCAGGTGTCAAATTCATCAATATCAACTTCCTGACCTGTTCCGCCACCGGCACTTCTGAAGGTAAGCTCACGCAAACGGCCAATTTCCTGCATTAAATTAGGAGAGTCGTGTGCGGTAATACAATAAATGGAGTTGCCTCCGTGGTTCGTTTTTCTGATGAACTTGTCGCGCGTCAGTTCTTTTCTTAAATCAGCAATTGGAATCGGTGATATGATTCTTTTATGTGTTGTGTTTTCCATACTTAAACCTATTTAAGGCTATAAACTGTTTTTTGAATTTCTTTTGCCCACTCGGCATTTGTTTTTTCTTTTGTGAAAGTGCTGTAATGAATGGGTTTCCCAAAATATAAATGAAGCGTATTGCCGGTTTGCTTATACATTTCGTCGGGAAGGTAGAACATTTCTACATTTGCTTTAATGCCCAGAAAAGTTCTGAAATTTGCTAACCGGTAGAAAAAATGTGAATTTTTAATATCAATAAATACAGGCACAATAGAACGTTCATATTTTAAAGCAAGGTTGATAAACGATTTTTTCCATTCAACATCCTGTACTTTGCCTTTTATCTTTCTGCTTACAAAACCTGCCGGATAATATAAAATTTGCATATCCGATTTAAATGACTCGTCGAAAATTCTGGCATTGTCTTTATTTTGTCCGCCAAAGTGATTGACCGGAATAAAAAGCGGATCGAAGTTCTTAAGATACAAAAGTACATCGTTTACTACAAATCTGCATTCGCCCATATGCTGATGAACAGCATCAATAAAGCACATGCTGTCAATAGCACCCTGGGGGTGGTTGGATGCAAACAAGAACCGGCCTTCCCTGGGGACATTTTCAAGCCCGTGTACAATGTATTTAATATCGAAAAGCTCCAATACAGCTTTTACAAAATCGTAATTATAACGGTCTTTTGCCCTGATTAAAAAAGCATTGATTTCGTCCTGATGAAGCACCCGTTTAATATATGCCAATACAAACCGCGGAAGCATTTTTGCCAGCCGTGGATTTTTAGAAGCAATAACTTGTTTAATGTCTATTTGTAAAGCTTCGCCTTCACTCATCACGCTCAATTTTAAGCTTCAAACCTACGCATTTATTTTCAATTTATCAAGTAAGTGATGTCTTAAAAAAATGATTAAATTTGCATATGACAGAAAACCAAACATTTTGGAATTTTTTTAAAGATACTGTAAAAGAGCATCATAAAGCAGGATATTTGTTCTGGCTATTCCTTTTTCTATGCATCTCTGTGTTTATTAATTTTTATTTTAACTTCGAAAAAGCTTTTATTTATCCCGCAGCTAAGAGTTTTACAGGAATTTTTTATTATATCTTTTTTTATGGTTTTGCCTACTTTTCTATGCTCTTTTTAGTCTTAAGGAAGCAAAAAAACATACGAAATGTTAAAAAAGCAGCCCAAGTCAGCTTTATAATTATTTTATCGTTATCCTTCTCTGGTGCATATTTTTATTTGTCACCTATTCTGGAATCTATAGCAAACAGGGGTGATGCATATTTGATCAGAAAAATACTGGTCAATTCGCGAAACATTGTTTTTGTGGCATTGCCGGCTTTAATTTTATGGAAGTACATTAAAGAAAAAGGCGATTCTTTTTTCTGGTTTTCGTTTAAAAAAGTCAAATTCAAAACATATTTATTGTTTTTGCTTCCGGTGGTAGGATTGGCTTTTGCCGCTTCTTTTTCGCCCTCATTTTTAAAAACGTATCCTACCTTTAAAGTTTGGAACGCCTCTGATTTATTTGGCATA
>CAZDUU010000439.1:0-2696 GCA_964508675.1 uncultured Bacteroidales bacterium
TGGGAAACCAATCCACTCTACGGTTGGTGCAACAAAAATAAAAAAGCTGACGGATCGAATTATGATATTTATAAAGACGGTCTAAAAATATATTGTACGATAGATTCCCGTATGCAGCAATATGCCGAGGATGCTATTTATAAACATGTAGCCACAGAATTACAACCACTTTTCAATAAAGAACAAAAAGGCAGAAAAAAAGCTCCTTTTGCATGGAATGTAACAGATGATGAGATAAAGCAAATCATGACCCTGTCAATAAAACGAACCGAACGATACCGGGTTTTGAAAAAAGATGGTTTAAACGAAGACGAAATCATGAAAGTATTTAAAACTCCGATTCCTATGACCATTTTTTCGTGGCAGGGAGAAAAAGACACGACCATGACACCTTACGATTCTATTCGTTACTATAAGCAATTTCTCCGTTCCAGTTTAATGTCAATGGAACCTTCCACCGGTTATGTAAAAGCATATGTCGGTGGGATTAATTATAAATATTTTGCATTCGACATGGTTATACTCGGGAAACGCCAGGTAGGTTCAACATTTAAACCATTTTTATACACACTTGCCATGCAGGAAGGATATTATCCATGCTATGAAGTTCCTAATATTCCCGTTTCATTCGATTTACCGGATGGCACTACCTGGGTTCCAAAAAATAGCGGACCAACCAAACGCGATGGTCAAATGGTTACTTTACGATGGGCATTGGCTAACTCGGTAAATTATATTTCTGCCTGGCTAATGAAGCGATATAATCCATATGCCGTTATCAATATTGCCAGAAAAATGGGTGTTCGCAGCAAAATAGACCCGGTTCCGGCTATATGTCTTGGTGTTCCAGAGATTTCGCTTGAAGAAATGACTGCAGCATTCAGCACCTTTGCCAATCATGGAATTTATGTCCAGCCTATATTTGTGACACGAATTACCGACGTTAACGGCAATGTACTGGCTACCTTCAAACCACAACGCAATGAAGCTATCAGCGATCAAACAGCCTATAAAATGATAGAAATGCTCAGGGCCGTTGTAAACCAGGGAACAAGCTGGAGAGTAAAAGGAAGATATAATGCTACCGGTGATATTGCTGCAAAAACAGGAACAACACAAAACCAATCCGATGGATGGTATATTGGAATCACACCTAAATTAGTCACAGGCGTTTGGACAGGAGGCGAAGAACGCAGTATTCACTTCAACAATCTGGAGCTCGGGCAGGGAGCAAGTATGTCTCTGCCAACATGGGCTTATTATATGAATAAAGTACATGCAAACCCGACTTTAGGTTATTCGGATAAAGATGTTTTCGAAAAACCTGCCAAATTTGATGATGATATGGGATGTAGCCAGATAAAACCATATGAAGAGCTCGGAAACGATTACGAAATTATTGAATCAACACCACAATAAAATATGATAACCATTGAAACCATAAAAGATATTCAGCAAAGGTGTGATGCCTTAAGGAGGTACCTTTGACATCGAAAACAAAAAAATAGCAATAGAAGAAGAAGAACTAAAAACACAAGATCCTGATTTTTGGAATAATCCCAAGAATGCTGAAGAAATTCTTAAGAAAATAGCCATCATTAAATCCTGGGTCACTGACTATGAAAAAGTTTCAAAACTCACGGATGATTTGGCAACAATGTATGAATTCTATAAGCAGAAAGAAGCCGAAGAGAGCGATGTTGAGTCTGTTTTTGCTGATGCTATAAAAGCACTTGAAAGTCTTGAGCTAAAAAATATGTTGCAGGACGAAGAAGACAAACTACCCGCAATAGTAAAAATAAATAGTGGTGCTGGTGGCACAGAAAGTCTCGATTGGGCAAATATGCTTCTGCGAATGTATCAACGTTGGGGTGAATCGCATAATTACAAAATCAGGGTGATTGACCTCCAGCCAGGTGATGAAGCCGGTATAAAATCGGCCATGCTCGAATTTGAAGGTGAGTTTGCCTACGGATATCTGAAAAGCGAAACAGGTGTTCATCGGTTAGTAAGAATATCACCCTTCAATGCGCAAGGGAAACGTCAGACAACCTTTGCATCGGTTTTTGTCTCTCCACTCATTGACGACAGTATAGAAATCAATATAAAGCCGGCCGACATTGAATGGGACACCTTTCGTTCCAGTGGCCCCGGCGGGCAAAATGTAAACAAGGTAGAAACCGGAGTCCGTTTAAGACACCTCCCTACCGGAATCATCATAGAAAATCAGGAAAGTCGTTCGCAGTTGACAAATCGCGAAAATGCCATGAGATTATTAAAGTCACAGCTCTATGAACTGGAACTTCAGAAAAGAAGAGAGAAACAAGCAGAGCTGGAGGGTAAAAAATTAAAGATAGAATGGGGTTCGCAGATACGCTCTTATGTTCTTCATCCATACAAGATGGTAAAAGACAACCGTACTGATTTTGAGACCAGTGATGCACAAGGAGTTCTGGACGGTGATCTGGACGGATTTATCAAATCATATTTAATGCAATTCGGACAAAATGAAAACAATTAAAATCTTTTTGATTATTATCACTTTAGCAACTTCAGCATTATATGCACAAAAATTTGTACCCGGAATCTCCTTTGGAGTTGTGACATCACAGGTTGATGGTGACAGGCTCGAAGGATATGATAAACCGGGGATAAAGGCAGGAGTCTATGTGGAAAACAAATTTAAAGATTATTGG
>CAZDUU010000440.1:0-2696 GCA_964508675.1 uncultured Bacteroidales bacterium
TCGATGCTATTCCTATTATTAATGACTCTATTTTGCGATTAAAGAGCTTATTAAATGACTAAACGTCACGAATCTAAAAGAAAATCAATTAACCCGCATTTCTGGGTGTTTTGCGAAGGTGAAACTGAAGAAGCTTATGTTTGCTGGCTGCGCTCAAAATACCGTTTGCCAATAGAAGTTGTAACTAAAGTTGTTGGAAATAAAATTACAGGCCGTTATATAAGAGAATATAAGAAGGGAAAACCTGTTCACGAAAAAGATAAAGATTTTTTGATTTATGATGCCGATGTTTCTGAAACATTAAGAAGGTTGCTGGAAATTCCAACAGCTGTATTAATAGCTTCTAATCCCTCTATTGAGTTGTGGTTTTTGTATCATTATAAAAGCCAAACAACTGAAATAACAACGGAAAATTGTATCGGAGAGTTGATTAGAAGGAACAGAAATAAATATGTAAAAGGTATCATTGATAAAAAGCTTGATGAAAAATTAACAGAAAGTTGTCAAAAAGCATGCGAACATGCGTCAAAGTCAATTTTATACAAAAATCCATCATCAAATATGAATGTTTTTATTTTGGAATTAAAAAAAGCAAAGGAAAACCACAATAAGGTTTGAAATGCAGATAAATTAATAAGCATAGACTTGCAATTAGTTAATAAAATCAATGAGGTAGGTGACCTAAACCAAAATAAAATTTAACAAATCAAATTGTAAGAAGATTTGTTCAGTATAAGCTGACTTTCGATTGTAATATATATATACTTCACCAACTTTCGTAGCCTCTATGCTTTGCTTATTGTATTTTTTTCGTCATTCCGTGCCTGACACGGAATCTTCTCAAAACTTTTTACTAATGGAGCTAAGTTTGGGTTGTGTAGAGATACCGGATCACGTCCGGTATGACGCATGAGTTAGAGCATATTAATTAATAATTGCTGTTAATTTTTTACAGGGTTTCCTGTTTCATCGTAATTTTGTTCGGTAATTAAATCACCGTCTTCGTAATATCTTTCGGTTTTAAGTTTCCCGTTAGTATGGAAATAGTACCAGTTACCTTTTTCTTTTCCCATGGTGTATAATCCTTTGGATACCGGTTGACCATTGGTATCCCATTCCTGCCACATACCATCTTTTTTTCCGTTCTGGTAATTAATTATTTCGCGGACTTTCCCATTTTGATGCCAGGCAGTCCATTTCCCGTTTTCCAATCCGTTTTTAAAAGGAACCTCAATCCATTTGTTCCCATTTTCGTAATACCATTTCCACAGTCCCTCTTTAAGTCCGTTTTTGTTCAATCCTTCTTCTTTCAGGTTCCCGTTTTCGTGCCATGTTTTCCATTCACCTTCTTCGAGGTTGTCTTTGTAATTCCTGATGGAACCTAATTTCCCGTTTTGATACCAGCCTTTAAAGGCGCCGTTTTTTTTTCCTTCAACATAATTACCTTCCACCTCGAGCTGTCCATTAGGCCACCAGACTTTAATTACACCACTGATTTTCCCGTCAACATAACTGTATTCGCCAGAAGGTTTTCCGTCTTTATAAAAATCCTTTGTTACACCAGTAAATGGTTTTTTAGTGTTTTGATAGTAAAAAATTCCGTTTCGCTCAGTCAAATCTTCATTAGAAGCCGTAAACATGTTGCAGCCTGCTAAAAAAATCAATAATATGAAGAAGCAGTTATTTGTTTTTTTCTGCATAAACGATGGCTTATTCAATAGTCTCTTTTGAATCATTTTCAAAATCAATAACCATTTGCTCTAAATTTTCGGGAATGATATTCTGATTAATATCGAACTGAATCTGTTTTAGTTTTACGGCCCATTCGTGCAAGCCAAAAATTGAAACAGTTGACTTTGCTTTATGAGCTATAGCAGCCACTTTATTGTAATTTTTTTCGCTGATAGCTTTGTTAAAGTCATCTATAAATTCAGGTAACTGTTCTTTGAAAATTGCAATAAATTCCATCATGATGGTGTAATCACCGCTACTCACTTCGTTGAGATATGAAAAATCAGGAATGTGTTGCATAAATATTTTTTTACAAAGTTATTTATTTTGATTCAGATAAAATATGATTTTTTCAAATAAAAGATTCGGATTAAACGGTTTGGAAACATAATCGTTCATTCCAGCATTCAGGCATTTTTCTTTTTCCCCGTCAATGACAGCAGCTGTTAACGCAATAATGGGGATATTTTGTTTTTGCCCGCTGAAATTATTTCTGATAAACAAGGTTGTTTCATATCCGTCCATTTCGGGCATATGCAGGTCCATGAGAATAAGGTTAACGTTATTATGCTGGAGCAAATCAATGGCTTCTTTACCGTTATTGGCTATCAGAATATTCTGAAACCGTTGTTTAATCAGCAACGTTTTAATCAAAAACTGGTTCAGTTGGTTGTCTTCAGCTACAAGGATAGTTGATTGTGTGAAAATTTCTTTATCAATATTCTGATTTAACGAAAATTCTGCTTTTGCCTGAATTTCGCTCAGGGTAGGAGGGTTTACTTTTTCCAGCGAAATGTAAAAGTAAAAAACAGAGCCTTTATTTACTTCGCTTTCAAACCATATTTTGCCATTTTGCAATTCGACCAATTGTTTGGAAATAGTTAATCCTAAGCCTGTGCCGCCAAATTTTCTGGTAGTATCGCTCGACGCTTGTGTAAAACTTTCGAAAATACTTTCTCTTCTGT
>CAZDUU010000441.1:0-2695 GCA_964508675.1 uncultured Bacteroidales bacterium
GCTGGCTCCTATTAATACCTTATATGCTTTAATATTGTTAGTATATATTGCTAAGATTGTCATTACAGGAATTTGGCCTTCAGGCTGGACTGTGGGCCTAATTATAGGATATTCCTTGATTGAGCTGTTAATTATTATTCTTACCTATCCGGTTGTTTATGATAAAGAAAATAAATTGGTATTAAAATTTGTTTATCTTAATCTTATTTTGTCTGTGCTCTTCTTTTTAATATACTTTTTGGCAATTAGCAAAAGGACTTCTGAATATGGACTCACCGAAAGCAGAATATTTGTATATATATACGGAATCTGGTTTTTATTTTTAATTGCATTTATTTTATTCAGGAAAATTAAAGATATACGGATCATTCCACTTTCATTATTTGTTGTAGCTTTTCTGTCTGTAAGCGGTCCGTGGAATGTGTTCAGAATCTGTAAAAATCAACAGGTAAAACGGTTTGATTATTTACTCGTGAAAAATGACTTACTCGAAAATGGAAAAATAAATGCAAAAAATAAAAACATTGATTTAAAAACAGAAGCTGAAATAAGTTCTATTGCATTATATCTGGTCGAAATCCATGGAAGCAACACTATTAATAAATATTTTAAAATGGATGTGGACTCATTGTTTAATGCAAATGATTCACTAAACAACTATTCATTTGCAAAAATGGAAAAACTTTTTTCAAATGTCGGATTGTCGTTTAATCCATATTATTATGATAATTCAAGTTATCCTTACGTTCAGTTTTATACTCAGGAACGTATGGAATATTTTTCTGTTGACAGCTCATTATATGCATGTGTTCTTAATGTATATTCATATGAAGGAGCCTCAGAGTATAAAAATTCATTAAAACTGAATGACAGCTTAAAAGTTGATTTGTCTTTATCGAATAAAGATGGCATATTGCATATTTATATTAATGATAAGCCTGATGCTTCCATCAATTTGATGGAATATTTTAAGTTACTGAATTCATTGAAACCTCTTGAGAAAAATCCTAATGCTGTAATGCTGCTGGCAAGCGATTTATCAAGAACCATTTCCGGTTTAAAATATAACTACAATTTTATTTTCGACAGGATTGAATATGTTATAAAGGAAAAGCAGGAGACTCCTGTTTCGGCAACAGGTTATATGCTGATTAAAAAGAAAATATAATACTTACTTTAATTTAGCTATTACACTTTTATTACATTATTTCTGATAAAAAACATATCTTTTTTTAGAGAGAATATCTACCTTTGTGCCTCAAATTCAAAACAAATATGAGTACGAAGCAAAAATTGTTTACTGAATTTCCGCCTGTTTCAACACAGCAATGGGAAGAAATCATTATTAAAGAGTTAAAGGGAGCAGATTATGAGAAAAAGCTTATGTGGAAATCTCCCGAAGGTATTACTGTTAAACCGTATTACAGGAAAGAAGATGTAGAAAAACTTTCCTGGGTAAAATCAACAGAAAGTTCCTTGGCAGCATACAGAAGCCAGAAATCTGAAAGTAACAACTGGGTTATTTTTGAAGAAGTTTACGTAGGTAATATCGAAAAAGCCAATGAACAGGCTGTAGAAGCATTGAAAAAAGGTGCTGAAGGCATTGAATTTATTATACAGGAAAAAATCCATTACGATTTGGTTAACTTATTCCAGAATCAGGAAGAATTCAGTCGTTTGGTAAAAAATATTCCGTTTGATAAGACCCCCGTTCGTTTTATCAGTGGCTGCAGTACCGGTATTGTTCTCACCATGCTTGGCGAAGAAATCAAGAAACAAAAGCTCGACAATACAAAATTATGCATAAGCTTTGATTACGATCCGATAGGACATTTGACCATGAATGGAAACTTTTTTGTTTCTGAAGAACACACTTATCAGCAAATGTCTTCATTATTGACTTTTTATAGTCAGGTCGTTTCAAAAGGTAGCTTAATAGGCATAAATGGATATTATTTCCAGAACTCCGGAGCTACTTTATTACAGGAAATTGCTTTTTCATTGGCTATTGCCTCTGAATATCTAACCCAGTTAAGTGAATTAGGTATTCCGGCTAATTCGGTAGCCGATAAAATGAGCTTTAACATGGGAGTAGGCTCCAATTACTTCATGGAAATTGCAAAACTCAGAGCTGTTCGTCATTTATGGGCAAAGTTGTTAGAGGCTTATGATGTTAAAGCAAATGAGGTTTCATTAAAAATTCATAGTGTAACTTCAAACTTTAATAAAACAGCATACGATCCTTATGTAAACTTATTGAGAAATACAACAGAAGCTATGTCTGCTGTACTAGGCGGCACCGATTCATTAACTGTTCGTCCGTTCGATGCTATATACAAAACACCCGATTCTTTCTCACATCATATTGCACGCAACATTCAATTATTGCTTAAAGAAGAATCACATCTTGATAAAGTTCTCGATCCGGCAGGTGGTTCATACTATATTGAATCTTTAACAAATTCGTTCATCCATGAAGGTTGGAAGCTCTTTCTTCAGATTCAGGAAATGGGTGGCTATATTGCTGCATTCAAATCCGGTAAAATTCAGGAAATAGTCGAAGCTTCACAACAAAAACGTGATATGAATATTGCAATGCGTCAGGAAGTACTTCTATGCACAAATCAATATCCCAATCTGAACGAAAAAATAAATAACCAGGTGGTTCCTTGTTTAATGGCAGGCTTGAATCCTT
>CAZDUU010000442.1:0-2693 GCA_964508675.1 uncultured Bacteroidales bacterium
CGTTGCACCTGATGGTGCTGTGAGAGTTACACTTTGCCCAATACAAATCGAAGAGTTTGTAGTAGCAATATCTGTAAATTGAACTCCTGTATTTGCAGTAATGGAATAATCGCAAATATCACCTGCAAAACCATCAATCATCAGGTAATATTCCTGTCCTACAGTTAAATTATTTGCTGTTATGGAGAAAGTACTGGAACCTTCTTTGAAATCACTGACGGGTGCAAAGTTCGTACATGAACTACCAGAGAATATTTGCATCTGAATCCCTCCTGAAGGATAATTCCCAACCCAGCAATTGCTTATATTTACGTTTAAAGTTACGCTGGTATTTGAAGCAGTAAATTTTATCCAGGAATTATTATTTATTTGTACATCGCAATTGGGTGCGCCGGTTCCCCATGAACCACCCAAACCAAATATTCCACCTGTTTGACAGGTTCCGGGGGTATACGTGTAAGTCGGTGGATCATTAACTTCTGCATTCCCTCGCATGTTTCCGGGTCTGTCAGCTGTAAATGCAGAACTTGTAGAACCTGCATATCCGTTAATATCACAAATTTGAAGTGATGATGAGCAGGCATCATTTTTAGGAGATTCAACGCAGATTGCAAAATCTCCGGCCGTGCTTCCGAATCCCCAATATCTTAAATATACATATGAGCCGGCTGTTAATCCTGTTGCCAGAATATAAGGCTTCATATCATTAGTTGTTCCAGGATAATTATGGTCATCTGAGCATGCTATCTGTGTCAGAGAAGCGCATGATCCTGAATATAATGCTATTGCTGCATCGCTGATTCCATATGCCGGCATGGGTCTTATACTGAGTTTACCATTGGAAGGAACCTTGATTTTAAACCAAACATCTTTTGTGCTAGTTGAAAATCCTCCGACATTGGGCGATCCGTCAAAATTTTCACAATTTGTTGGAGTTGGTGTTGTCGTGGAATTTGTTGCTCCTGTAGTTGTAAAGTAATAATAGTTGCATTCTGATGTCACTTCGGGTAATTCTATGGCAGTTGAACATTCATCATTTACTGGAGTGGCTGTTGCTGTTCCAGTTATACAAATCTGAAACGGAAATCCTCCGTTTGAATTATAATAGTCGTAAACCCTTATATAATAAGTTTGCCCGGGAATAAGTCCTACTGCATTAATTACTTCGTTTCCGTCCATAAAACCGGCATCTTCGCAATAGAGCGAAGTGAGTCCTGAGCAGGTGCCTGAAAGTAGCTCAACCACGGGGTCCATATTTGCTGAAGGATCTACAGTTATTGTTTGAACGGAGTTAGTAGCAGTAAATTTATACCATACATCATCATCAGGTGAGCCGGCACAAGCAGCAATTCCTGATGAGGTTGCTCCGTATGAGGTTCCGTTGGTATAACTGCACGAAGTATTTACCAGCAAAGTTGAAGCGTTGCTGCAATTATCATTAGCCGGAGCTGAAGGTGGATTAGTAACGCAAATGGTAAAAGTATTCGAACCACTCCCGCTATAATAGTGATAAACACGAATATAATAGGTGCTACCAATAGTAAGGCCTGTCGCATAAATGCTTTCTGCATCACCTGTCATTCCATTATCTCTGCAATAAAGTGAAGTAAGTGAGCTGCATGAGCCTGAAAAAAGTTCAACTACCGGGTCATAGCTTGCAGAAGGAGTAGCTGTAATAATATGACTGGTTGCTGTTGCTGTGAATTTATACCATACATCATCATCAGCGGTGCCAACACAACCGGTAAATGACTGAGTAGCCCCTGCTGATGTCCCTGATACAGGGCTGCTACATGAAGCTGTAATACTTAAAGTGGTGGCGCCTGAGCAATCATTTCCCTGGCTAAATGCTTTTGAAGACAAGAAAACTATGCTTGCAACTGCAAGTAAATTTCTTAGTTTTATCATGATTTATAGATTATTGTTCTACAATTTCTTCTTTAAAATCGTTTGGAGTAAGTTTGTTATTGATAACTGCAGTTTTAAGGTCGTTAATATGAAATTCTTCATCACCTTCAGACTGACGAACTTTCTGAGTTGTATAAATAATATACTGAGCTTTTTGTTTCTCTGGTTTATATGTGTATTTTACATTATCAACTCCTTTTATGGTTTTAAAATCTTCTACTAATTTTTGAAGTTGAGTTTCCGATTGAACATTTTCAACGGTGTAAGTATATTTAATTTGAATGTTATCAGGATGGTCTTTTTGGGAATATGCTGTAAAAACAGTCAAAATGAAAAGAAGAAAGAATATATATTTCATATGCTAAATTTTTAGCAAAAATATAGCAAAAAAATCACAATGTCAAGTTTGTCAATGGTGAATAAAAAAAGCCGGAAAATTTCCGGCTTTTTTTACTTATGAAGATTTTAATTATACAGTTTTTTCGATTGTATATGGAGTTGCAAGTCTGCGATACTGATTATGACGCCATTTTGCATTTTCTTCAGCTTCCTTGAATAAAATTTCAGCATCCTGAGGGAAGGATTTTTTAAGTGATGTAAAACGTACTTCACTATTAAGATAGCCTTGGAATTTGCTCCAATCAGGTTCTTTACTGTCAATCTGGAAAGGATTTTGACCTTGAGCTTCCAATTCGGGATTAAAGCGATAAAGTGTCCAGTAACCACATTCTACAGCCATTTTTGCTTCATTTTGTGATTTTCCCATCCCCTGATGCAAACCATGA
>CAZDUU010000443.1:0-2692 GCA_964508675.1 uncultured Bacteroidales bacterium
AGTAATGACAGCTTTAGGTGGATCGGGCTTATGGCACGAAAGTAAACTAACCCCTGACACAAATAAAAATGATATAAAAACGAGATGTTTCATAAAAAACTGTACAATAATACAATATTTTTTGATGAAATGCAAATTTTTCACAATTGATTTACCAATTCAACACCCAACCCGAGTACGACGGATTTTTGGTTTTAAATTCATTTAATGCTTTCTGGGCTTCATTCTGATTTTCGAAACCGCCCAGAGCCACTCTTCGCTTTCCGTCACAATTTAAAACCAATCCATTAATATTGATTGCTTTTAAGGAAAACAAAAAATCAGTTACCTGCTTATCGCTGGTAAACGAACCAATGATGACAAAATATTTATGCTGTGGCGAAGAAATTATTTCTTTTTGCTGCGTAGTCTTCTTTTCTTCGGTTGAAACGGTTACTTTTTCTTCTGTCTTAGCAGGTTCTTCGTTTTTCACTTCTTCCTTCGAATCCATTTGCAGTGCCACTTTAAAATTAGTCATGGTATCAATGGAGTTGGAAATATCCTGAGGATTATCAGTAAACTGACGAAGCTTTATTTTCTGACTAAAAGAAGCTGACTGGCTTTGGGATAAGCGATAATTGTTTATTTTTGAGGGAAGCAGAGCTAAAGTTAATGCTAACGGCACCAACACCAAGGTTTTTACAACCGTACTGAAGTATCTTGATTCTTTTAGCGCGGGGTATGAGAAAACAACAGCCCTGTCATTATCGGTTTGTTGAACAGAAATGTTTTGTAAGCCAAAAAATTCAGGAAATATCTGGTTTTGTATGTTCGATTGAAAATTGATAATTCCTTTCTGTAAATTGAACAATCCCAGATTTTCAATCCGCACGTTTTCAAACTGGATCAACTGGGTATTCCATCTAACGACATATTGCGCAATCTCGCTCAGTGCAACAAAGTATGAACAGTTTTTTTCTTTTGACAAATAAATGGCAAGAGCACCATCATTATTATTTATTCTTTGATTGAAAAGCAACTGATAACCGGGAGAGAAAAAAATCTGCTGGGCAGCATCCCATCTGGCAGAAACCGGCTGGAGAAAAAATGCACCCCACTCCGGAACAATGACAAATCCGTCGCGTTTTACCAAATAATGTATGCTGTCTGTAAGTATTTTATCAGTAATCACGTTCATGCTACAAAAATATAGGATTTATTTCCTATAACCGAAAAAGGAAGTCGGGAGTTATAAACAAGAAATTAACACTTTTTATCAACAATTGTTCATTTTTTTTAAAACCCGAGTTTTTTTTTCTCGTTAAAGAGACATAAATTTGTATTTAGGTATTTAATTAATTTATTACTATGAATAAAATAATTTTGTCTCTCATTTTAAGTAGTATATTTTTGGGGTTAAATGGTCAAAAAGTAACTCCGTTAGATACATCCATCTGGAAAACAAATTATAACAGCGTAAAAAAACAGGCAATAACCAATCATCAACCAATAATTATGGTATTTAGCGGTTCCGACTGGTGTAAACCCTGCATTAAACTCAGAGAACAAATCTTAGTTTCTCCTGTATTCTCTGAATGGGCAAAGAAAAATGCAGTTTGCATGACTGTTGATTTCCCTATTCAAAAGAAAAATCAGCTTCCTGAAGCTCAAAAAAAACATAATGATGCATTAGCTGAACAGTACAATAAGAACGGCGTTTTTCCACTTGTAATTATTTTATCGCAAGACGGGAAAGTACTCGATAACTTAGGCTACGAAGATGTTACTCCCGAAAAGTATATAGAAAAGATAGAAACCATCATAAAAAAATAAACATATGAAAAAGTTATTGATATTAATTTTAGCAGGAATAAGCTTAAATATCTATGCTCAAACTGCAGGAACAGCCACCTTTACTGTGACCAACATTTCAAATGGCGGTGCTTATTCACCTAAAAACATCATTGCCATCTGGATTAAAAACTCATCAGGAACTTTTATCAGAACTATGAAAGTAATGGCTCAGCAACGAATACAATATTTATATAAATGGAAACAGTCGTCAGGTTTAAATACAGTAAATGCAGTAACCGGTGCCACACTATCAAATTACCAGACACATACTGTATCATGGAATTGCAAAGACAACAGTGGAAATATTGTCCCTAATGGGAACTATGAGTTTTGGGTAGAATTTACTGATGCTGATGCCCAGGGACCTTATTATAGTTATTCGTTTAATAAAAGCACCAGTCCGGTAAATACAACTTTTCCCGACCAGGCAAAATTTAAAAATGTTTCAATTGTATATACACCCAGCTCCAGCGAAGTAAAACCGAATGAAGCAGTTCCCGCTAAAGTAATTCAGAGTCCTTTTAGCAATCTTATCTCTTTCGAAGCTCCAACCAATGTTGCTGAAAATGCATCTTTAAAAATATATTCTCTGGATGGAAAACTCATTTATGAAACCTATAACTATTCAGATGATGGAAACATAAGAAAGTTCACATGGAACTCAATAAACACTGAAAAAGGAATTTTTATATACACTATAGAAAGTGGTGCTGAAACATATTCAGGTAAAATCAGCAAATTTTTGAACTAATGAAAATCCTGCTTTTTGTAATATTATTTTCACCTGTTCTTCTTCAGGCTCAATTAAAGCACAGGACTGAAATTATTTTACTGATGGGTTCACGATTTGAAATCACAC
>CAZDUU010000444.1:0-2689 GCA_964508675.1 uncultured Bacteroidales bacterium
CGGTATAACCGCTAACTGCACTGGTTCCTAATTTACTGCCATTGTCTGAGGTCCACGAGGCACTGGCAACTTTTCCCAGCGGATAATTACTCCTGCGGTTATTTACATATCCATCGGTAGGAATAATATGAAACAAATCGGTGTACATGGGAGTTGCATCATTGAACCAACTGGCAGGAACCGAGTGTTCGCGGTTATAGCAATCGCCTTCGGAACTATATGATCCGCACTGATCAGTTACAAAAGTAAAAAGATAAGGAGCGGTTCCACCGGGAATATCCGAGTACATGTCTCAGACCTTACCGTCAGACCTCTTATCCGTTGTCTGATAACTGGTCCATAAATCGGTATAAGAACCTGCAACATAACCATTTGAAATGATATCGTGCAATTTATATCTTAATGTATTGCCGGTTAAACCCTGAGCAGCATCATAATATCCGGCTGGAATCTGGGCCCACATGCTCATACATGCAAAAGCAAATAAAGCAACAAACAAAACTTTTTTCATACACTACACTATTATTTAGCAAAGATAAGCATTAAAACAGGCTTTTATCACCATTTTTGACAAAAAAGGTAATATTTTACTTTAATATTTATTTTTGAAAGATTAAATTACTTTAAGACAACCTCAACCGGACAATGGTCTGAATGCATGGCATCAGCGTGAATATGGGCATCTGCCAGCTTATCATCCAAAGCTTTTGAAATAAGGTTATAATCAATTCTCCAGCCCAGATTTTTCATTCTTGCCTGCTGCCTGTAACTCCACCAGCTGTATTGATTGGGCTGCTGGTTAAATTTTCTGAAAGAATCAATAAGACCGATATTCACAAACGAATCAAACCACAAACGTTCTTCCGGCAAAAAGCCTGAAACATTCTCGTGCCTTTCAGGGTGATTGATATCAATAGCTTTATGACAAATATTAAAATCGCCGCTGATGATAAGCTTTGGTTTTTCGTTCAATACTTTTTTAATGTATTTGTAAAAGGCATCCAGAAAGCTCATTTTAAATTCCTGACGTGCATCGCCCATACTTCCGGAAGGCACATAAACACTGATGTGCGAAAAGTCCTTAAAATCCGTCCGGATTATACGGCCTTCAATGTCGAACATTTCGTTATTCATACCAAAGGAATAAAACAAAGGGGGTTCTTTGCATAGAGTGGCAACCCCGCTATAACCTTTTTTATCGGCAGGATTCCACAAACAGTGGTACCCCAGTTTTTCAAATTCCGTTACATCAAATTGATCGGGAGTGGCCTTTAATTCCTGAAAACAAATTAAATCAGGATTCTTTTCCTTAATCCATTGAACCAATCCTTTGTTTTGAGCTGCTCTTATACCGTTTAAATTATAGGAGAATATCTTCATAAAATAACTTTTTATTCTGAACCAGACCTTTTAATGATAAAATCATATCCAAAGGCTTTTCATGTTTTTTTCGGCAAAATAATTATATTTTTGTAGCTAAAAGATGACATCATAAAATTTTATGATTTTAACCGGAATTGGAAATAATGGTGGTATTGGAATAAGCACTTTGCTGGCTAATTTTTTTCATTATATGAAGGAGAAAGGGAAAGAAATTTACTGGATGTCGCTTTCTGACCGGGTTCCGCCGGTACTTCTTTCACTTGAAACGAAATGGACTGAAAAAGAGATTCTTTATCGCAAAGTTCCTAAATGGAATAAGTCTGCTTGTAAATTTTGCGACGTTTGCGTAAAAGCATGCGAAGCAGGGGCACTTTCACGTTATAGTGATTTTTATATTATTTATCCTGAATTGTGTATCTCATGCTCTGCATGTATTTATGCCTGTAAAAAAAATGCTCTTGAATTCGACAGAAAAAAAATTGGTTCTATAGAATGTGAAAATACAGGCTCAAATATATTAAGGGTCATGCTTAACCATCGGGAAATTTTTTCTCCCTGGCACACAAAACAGGTTTTTGAGTTCATCAATAAATTTTCTACTCCTGATAATCTTATCATAGTCGATGTTCCTTCCGGTTTCAGAGAACTTTGGACAGAGCTCATCAATTTATCCGACATTGTTCTGATGTACACCAACGACTTAACCATGTGGGAAACACTTTATAAATCACTCACGCACGATCAGGCTCAGGTATTATTGGCAGTAAATGAAGTTTTTTACGAAAGCTTTTCGGATGCAGGCTACTCATTTGCGTTGTCAGTTCCTCATCATCGGTTAATCAGCGAAGAAGCTATAAAAGGAAAAGTTATTACTGATGAACATTATAAATTTATTCTACAGGAAATACAGTTTAAGCTTAACCTTGACTAAATGAAAGAAATTCTGCTCATATCTGATAAAGGAGGAACAGGGAAAACCACGCTCATGAAAATGCTGGTCGAGATTGTTGGCAGAAGTGCTGTTTATGCAGATTGTACATTTACCAGCACCTGGAGAAATTATCAGAATATTATTCAGGAAGATATTTTTTACTTAGGGAAGGAAGCCATTGTCGATGAATTTGCATGCATGGGTTGCGGTGATTGCGAGGACGGATGCGAATTTAAAGCAATACGAATGTTTCAGGGGCAGGCACAGATTATTAAACAAAATTGTACCGGGTGCGGACACTGTCTGCAATTATGCCCTACCGGCGCTTTATCGCTCAATAAACTTATTGGCGGAAAGGTGATTCAAAAGGAAGCT
>CAZDUU010000445.1:0-2688 GCA_964508675.1 uncultured Bacteroidales bacterium
ATCGCGATGGTGAATAGAATTTAAATCCAGTTTACAAAGACTATCAATGATATGTTTATGCGGGTCATGTGTTTCAAAAACAGAATAATTTTTAGGAGCAATGTCAACAATTCCCAATCCGGCAATCATTTCATGATTTGTTCTGGCAAAATTCATTGCTACTTTTCCGCCCATTGAATGACCAATTAAAACAGGCTTAACAATTTGATGTTGATGAATAAATTCAATTACATCATTAGTCATTGCATCATAGGTATGTATTGAAGTATGCAGAGAATGTCCATGATTCCGCATATCAGGAAGCCAAACTTCATTACTCACAGACAAAAAACGGGCGATAGAAATCCAATTATCGGACATACCGTATAATCCGTGTAAAATTACAATCGGATAACCACTTCCCAGTTTTCTAAAATTGAGTTCCATAGAGATGCAAAATTAAAAAAAAAACGCCCCATTTCTGAGGCGTTTTTATAAAAAAAGAAGTTTTTATTGTACTGTAATTTTTGTAACAATTACTTTTTTGCCACTAATTATTTTAACCATATAATATCCAGATTTATATACCGAAAAATCAACTTTAGCATTTACATCTTTATTGTCAAATACCAGCAGTTTCTGACCTAATGAGTTGTAAATTTCAATAGTGCGGTTTTCTGCATTATCAATATAAAGCATATCTTTTACCGGATTTGGATAAATGCTGACATAAGGTTCAGAAGGAGAATTTACATTGCCACAAATATCAACGTACAATGAAATAGCAGCAGTGTCATTATCACATGGAGCTGGGTTAGTTACAACATAAGTAAAATGATAAACAACACCTTGAGTTACATTTGAGGCATTAAATAAACTACCAGTTAACATACCGGTATTATTATCATCTAACCAGTTACCATTTAACGAGTATGTCCCACCAAGATAGCTGAATAGATTAACCGTAGATGTCTGATTACTGCATACATTCGCTAATGAATCTGTACCGGCACTTTCAAAATGATTGACAGTTAAATGAAGTGTGGCAATAGAATCGCAACCGGCTACATTGGTTGTAGTATAAGTTTTATCGCCTGATGTTGTATAAGTTACTCCATTCCATGTATAGTTTTCACATGCAGAAACTGTTGTATCAGAGGTTGTATTTAATGTATTAACTACTGTAGTATCTGAATTTATTGAACAACCATAAACATTTGAAACGACTACATAATAATCACCGGCACTTGTAGCAAAAATATTTGCTGTTGTTTCACCGGATGGTGACCATAAATATGTATTATTATCAACTGCATCGTTTCCAATTCCGACAGCATCTATTTCCACCCAGTTCATTATGATTCCGGTATTGATAGCTATGCGAACCTGGGATACATTATAGGTTGTAGTCGGGAATGTAATATGTAACTTACGTGCGGTATCGCCTGCATAACCTGCAGTTGCCTGGTAAACTATTTCATACAATCCTGAAACAGGATTCATTACATAAACAGTATCAACATAACCGGGGTTGTATGTTTCAAAGATATCTATGTAATTAATTGGAGCCGGATTATTATACCCAAGTTCTAAATATTCTCTTGGGTTACCTTCGACATCAGATGTCCATGCGGTTTCAATATCACCATAATTTGGATATGTATCTGATCCTCCTAATAATTGATTTACTCCCCATTCAAAGTATTCATACTGAGTGCTAAACCCTATAATACTTGTTGCAAATCTTGATAAAGAAGGAGAATATGGAGTAAATTGCACAGTATTTCCCTGACAAAGTTGTGTTGATCCACTGACTGTAACATTTACAGTTGGCAGAGGAATAACAGTCAATACTCCATCTAAATATACAAAATCATAGTTATCTGCCTGAGCACCTGAAGCTACAATTTCATAATTACCTGCGGGACTTGTTTCATCTGCAATGCAAGTTCCTGTTGGAAGTGTGGTTAAAACACTTTGGTCTTCATTATAAACAAAGCCATTATATACAAATGTAAAAGATGGATTAACGGTTCCTAAACATTTCGAAGTATTTTCAGATGTTATTGTGAGCATTGCTTTATCAACAATCAGAGTCTGATTTTGTTGTGGGGCTGCGTAATAGAGAGTATCACCCGGTTGATCTGCATAAATAGTGCATGTACCTGCTCCGGTAATGTGAATAATACCCGAAACAATAGTTGCGACATTGGCATCAGAGCTTGAGTAAGTAATAGGCAAATTTGAACTGGCTGAAGCTGAAGGAGCAAAATCTGGATCACCATAGGTAACTGTACCAAAACTATTAAACGTTATCGTTTGGGGTAGTTTATCAGTAGTAATGTTTACAGGATTCAATATTGTATCAGGTAAATAATAAAATTCGTTGCCAGCATCACCAACATATTCAACAACTTTAACCCTGTATGTAGTAGCTGCAGCAAGGTTACCCACTGTAACCATTGTATCGTTTCCATTATATACGCAATACCATCCTGAAGTTTGAATCTGAGTACCGTCAGCAAAAGCAGAATCTGCGGCATATGTATTATTTATTTCAGGAACGGGTGAACCTGTAGTTGTTTTCTTAATAAATACGGCACGTTTACATAAATTACCATTTGACCATTTAATAGTAAATGAAGAATCGGTTACATTACTAAAGAAAACATTATTTGCCTGGGCCGGAACATATTCGTAAACGCCAAT
>CAZDUU010000446.1:0-2687 GCA_964508675.1 uncultured Bacteroidales bacterium
TTGCCATTAACAGTTGTTTTTACCATGATAGCATCAGCAATTTCATAGCAAACATTATTGATAAAAAACCCTTCATATTTTACATTACTTCTTTCTGATTCATTTATTAATACGTTGGCGATAGGCAGTAAAATCTTATCAAATTTTGCTTTCATGCTGTTTTTAAATTGCAGTTTTCTACTACCTTTTTCCATAATAACTCTTCCATCTTTGGGATGATTGATGGAAATACTTTTTGCACCAGCATTAGCGTAGCCGGCATAATAAATTGCATCAAAAACACCAATGTTGGGATTGCTCAAAACAATCTGATTTTTGTAATCATCAGGTAAATTTAAAGTGTTCTTGATCGTAGGTAAATATTTTGAGTAGATTTCAAACTTTTTGCTCCATTCCACATCTTTCAACATCAGGAATGCTTCATACGATGCTTTGGAGTTAATAAACTTATCTTCTTCAAATTCGATAGGCCCAATTACAACATCGTATTTTGAGTTTAAATCAAGCCAAATAAGATCGCTTGAGTAGTAATCATCATTTAAAAAGCTTTCTGCACGTTTATTTAAGAAATTTGCAAATGCTTTGTCCGGCGATTTCTGAGCTGCTTTTTTTAACAGATCTGCTGCTTTTGTAAGAAGTTCTTTATAAGCTACATGATAAGGTTGAGTGAACAGTGAGCCGTCATCTGCTCTTTTAATAACGGTGTACATACTAAGTTTATCTTCAAATTTCATGTCTATAAAAGGGAAGTACTTAATGTCATGTGGATAAAAACTTGCACCAATGGGTTTTTTATCCGCACCTTCGATAAAAGGTTCATTGTCGTTTAAACGATCCCAGGGGCCGTAATTAATTTTACAAAATTCTTTTTCTTCATCTGTTTTAAGTTTTGAGAAGAGTGTATCTTTATTTCCATATGCCTGCAGCCAAAATATATCATCAATTACTTTGCAGGCATCGATCAGGTAACCTATCATTTCCTTTTCATTTTCTGAGTATTGACTCATGTCAGAAGTTAAAGAAAATGTGGCATACTGGTTTAATCTGTCCTGAATTGTAAGTCTTTTGCTGATTGTGCTATCTTCAGTTGTAATATTATTTTGATTCTGGTCCGAATTATTACATGAATAATTAACCAACACTAACGATATGCTAATACCTAAAACAAATGTTATCCTTTTCATATCCTAAAAATTAAATACTGGTGTCATTTTTATAAAATTGAAATCCCATTCTTTTTGCAGATTGGAATTTTGCTTTATTAATTATCATTTTAATTTGTTCAACGCTTATAATGCTAACATCTTCGTATGGGGGAACCAACATCTCGAAATCCAGACAGTAAAGCATTGCTGATTGAGCTATTTTTTTTAAGTCGTCTACTGAAACAATATTGGTCGAAAAGTCATTATATAAAAAACCTAATTGTCTTTTTCCTTCAACAAAATAATGGTTTTCCTGGTTAATGAAAATCCTTGCAATGAGGTAACCTAAATCTTCGTTTTGATTATTTTTATAAGAATCTTTAAGAAAATTATAAACGTGTATTATTCCTACAAAAGCATTAAGTGCATTGTCCTGAATGTAAGAATGAGACCAGATTGAATGACCTTTATCAATTTCAAAAATGGTATTTTGGAAGCTGAATACAATAACTTCCGTTCCAAATTGTAATTCGAGATGAGAACTTCCTGGCACAATCTCAACTAAGTTGTCTTTTGAACTATCCTTTATTTCTTTATTCAGCTCCTGAGCAAGGGATGAAATGGCATTTTTTAAGTTTTCAAAGCTCTTATTATATGCATCAAAAACATTCTTTTTTACAAGTAGTTTTTCTTGTAATGTATTTACTATCAGTGATTTAGTTTTTGAGTCAGTAGCTCCCATCCCTATAGTTTTAATCGGATAAGTTTAAGCGTTAAAGTTAATAAAAATTTAATAAGCTTTTGCAATGATTACTCTTTTTTTCGATGGCTTGCCAGAAATAATACATTTCCCGTCTTCTTCGGGCATGTCAAATGGAATACAACGGATAGTTGCTTTAGTTTCTTCATTTAATTTTTTTTCTGATTCCACAGAACCATCCCAGTGAGCTAAAAAGAATCCTCCTTTATCAATGTTTGCTTTTAGTTCTTCATAGGAATCAACTTTATAAGTATGCTCATCCCTGAATTTTAAAGCTTTTTGATAAATGTTTTCCTGAATATCTTTTAATAGTTTACTAACAATATTTTTAATGTCATTTCTGTTTGCACTTATTTTTTTTAATGTATCTCTCCTTGCAATTTCTACAGTATTGTTCTC
Source organism: uncultured Bacteroidales bacterium (assembly GCA_964508675.1). GTDB lineage: Bacteria > Bacteroidota > Bacteroidia > Bacteroidales > GWA2-32-17 > Ch61. Next base: position 2,305 of record CAZDUU010000446.1, read on the forward strand.
AATATCTTTAGGACCGATAGCTAATCTTACAGGTACACCTTTCAATTCATACTCAGCAAATTTGAACCCTGGTTTATGTGTGTCTCTGTCGTCGAATTTTACTGTTATTCCCAGTTCCTTAATCTCCTGCAAAATCTGGTTGCCATGCTGAAGAACAATATTTCTTTCTTCCTCACTCTTATAAATTGGAACAATAACGACTTGTAAAGGAGCAATGTTTGGAGGCAGGACTAATCCGTTGTTATCACTATGTGCCATAATAATGGCACCAATCAAACGTGTAGAAACACCCCATGATGTTGCCCATACAAATTCCTGTTTCCCTTCAGAGCTTAAGAATTTTACATCAAAAGCTTTGGCGAAGTTTTGTCCAAGAAAGTGCG
>CAZDUU010000447.1:0-2681 GCA_964508675.1 uncultured Bacteroidales bacterium
GATGTTTGCAGCATTTACTACTAACAAAAACGTTTCGTCGTTAATTTTGTAAACCAGCAAATCGTCCACAATACCGCCTTTTCCGTTGGGGAAGCATGAATCCTGAACTTTACCATCGAAAAGAGCTGCTGCATCGTTTGAAGTAACCCACTGAACAGATTCAAGAGCTTTAGGACCTTTAACCCAAAATTCGCCCATATGTGATACATCGAAAACACCAACCTTGGTTCTTACTGTAACGTGTTCTTCTATGTCTCCGGTATATTTTAGCGGCATATAAAAACCTGCAAACGGTACCATTTTGGCACCCAACTTTTCATGAATTGCTGATAAAGCTGTACGTTTCATATTATAATAATAAATCAGTTAATAATTTAGTTTTAGCAAAAGTAATGATTATGTATTATAATATCAACTGAAAAAAATCATATTCAGAATTAATTCAGATTTTCGTAATTATCTTTGTATTGGATAATCGGGCTTATGAAAATTCTATTAATAGAAGATGAAGCTAATCTTTCTGCGCTAATCGTTAAGTTTCTTACTGAAAACGGTTTTTTGTGCGAGCATGTAAGTAACTTAAAGATGGCAAAAGAAAAAATTTCATTATACACCTACGATTGCATTCTGCTGGATTTGATGTTGCCAGACGGAGACGGATTTGAAATACTAAGTAAGCTTAAACTGGAAGGAAAAACAGAAGGAATAATCATTATTTCTGCCAGAGAGTCGATTGATACTCGGGTCGAAGGTTTGACAAAAGGAGCAGATGATTATTTAACCAAACCTTTTCACTTATCGGAGCTCATGGCAAGAATCATGGCCCTGATCCGCAGAAAATCATTTTCAGGTCAAAATGAAATGATGTTTAATGAACTAAAGCTAAACTTCCTGTCAAAATCACTGATTGTAAATGAGCAGTCTGTAGATCTTACAAAAACCGAGTTTGAGCTTTTATCGTACCTGATATCCAATAAAAACAGAGTTTTATCTAAAGAAGCCATTGCCGAGCATTTATCAGGTGATCTGGCTGATCTGATGGACAACTACGACTTTGTTTATGCCCATATAAAAAATCTGAAAAAGAAGCTTTGCAAGGCAGGATCAGAAGACTATATAAAAACTGTTTACGGACTCGGTTATAAATGGAGCGAATGAAACAACGACTTTTACATAAAACACTTAAAATCTACCTACTATTTTCGGTTTCGATATTAATGATAACAGCTCCTATCTTTTATTTCGTAACGAATAAAATATTTGTCAACGACATTGACGAAACCTTGTTGCTGAGAAAAAAAGAATTTGAGCATTATTCACTTCCAAATCTTAAGGAGAAGGATATTCCCATCATCAATAAATCCAATAAAAATGTAAAAATCATAAAAAACAGCTCCAACATAAAAAAAACGCATATCATCAGTGGAGTTATATATGACAGCCTCAGCAAAAGCCATAAAAAACACAGAATACTCCAAACACCTATTAATATCGAAGGCAAGCCTTATGTTTACAGAGTTCAGATAAACCTTGAAAACGGAAGTTTGATAAAGAACATTGCTTTTGTTTATTGCATTGTTTTATTTTTACTAATTACCGGACTTTTTTTTATCACCCGGTATTATTCCATTAAAGTCTGGTTTCCTTTCTACAGGACGCTGAATATTATAGAGCATTTTGATATTGAACAAACCGTTAAAGCACCTTCTTTCCCCGATTCAAACATCCAGGAATTTGACAGGTTAAAACAGGCATTACAATATTTAATTAACAGAAATATTTCTACATACAATAGTCAGAAAGAGTTTATAGGGAATGCCGCTCACGAGCTGCAGACACCGATTGCTGTTTTGCAGGCACAGGTTGAAACCCTCATTCAGCAGGAGGAAATAACCGAGGAAAAAGCAGAATTGTTTGCAACGATTAAGGAAACCATAGCAAAACTTAACCGCTTAAATAAAAACCTGCTTCTCCTGTCAAAAATCGAATACCTTTCTACTATCAATATTGAAAAGATTGATGTAAACAGCACTTTGAACAAAATCATCCATATTTATAAAATTCCTGCGAAGGAAAAAAATCTTCATTTAAGCTGTCATTTCGAAAACGAGCATATTTCATTAGACACAAATGCTTTTTTATTTGAAACGTTAATTTCCAACTTAATATCAAATGCAATAAAGCATAATTATGAGGGTGGTAAAATAAGTATTAAGGTTAATTCTAAAAGGATTGAAATAAGCAATACTTCTGAATCAGAGCAATTGCCAACCGAAAAGATTTTCGAACGCTTTACTAAGCTGAATCCTTCCTCATCAGGCTCTGGCATTGGTTTAGCCATTGTAAAAAAAATAATCACTGTTTTTCGATGGAAAATGAATTACCATTATTTTCAAAATTCACATTTTTTCACAATTCATCTTATTTAAATTCAAAATTTATTCAAAATCGCACAGATATATTTGTGCAAGTTTAACATTTAAATTAAAATCATATGAAAAATCTTATCTTATTTGGTGTAGCTGTAATGTTCTCAGCTTATGTAATGGGTCAGAATGTTCAACAAAAGGGAACAGCAAAGCAAAGCCCAAATCAAAAAGAACAAAAAGTTCAGCAAAATCAACCTGTTAAAACAACTGCGACACCAGTAAATCAGGCAAAACCTGCAAACCAGAACAAAT
>CAZDUU010000448.1:0-2680 GCA_964508675.1 uncultured Bacteroidales bacterium
GCCTTGGGAGGAGAAGTGTTTGTTCCAAAAATTCCATCTTATAGTATTGAGACAGTTGCAAAAGCAATTGCACCCAATGCAATACTTAAAGATATAGGAATACGACCAGGTGAAAAATTACACGAAGAAATGATCACAGAGAGTGATTCTTACAACACCATCGAATTCAGCAAGTATTATGCAATTTTACCATCTGGGGCCGATAAAAAGAAATATATTGACCATTATCACGGATGGGAAGTAGTAAAAGGATTTAAATACAACTCTGGAGAAAATTCAGAATGGGAAACCGTAGATTCACTTCGCGATAAAATAAAAAAATTCGTCGATCCAAATTTTACCGTATTATGATTACTGCAATTATTCAGGCAAGGGTCGGATCAACAAGGCTCCCAAATAAAATTTTCGCTGATATTTCGGGTAAACCCCTCATATTTCATGTCATTAACAGGTTAAAACAAAGTAAAAAAATTGACCATCTTGTCATAGCTACAACTCATAATCCTCTGGATAATGCGGTCGAAAGCTGGGCGATTCAAAATAAAATAGATTGTTTTAGAGGGGATGAGGAAAATGTATTGTCAAGGTTTTATTATGCAGCTAAAAAATTTAAAGCCAATATAATAGTACGAATTACTGCAGATGATCCTTTTAAAGACTATGAAATAATTGACAAGGTCATTGAAAAATTAATTAACGAAAATCTATCTTTTGCATATAATAATAAACCTGCAACTTTCCCAGAAGGTTTAGATACAGAAGTATTTACCTTCGAAGCCCTCGAGAAAGCATTTAATGAATCCACTGATTCATTTGAAAAAGAACATGTTACACAATATTTCTATAGAAACCCATCTCTTTTTAAGCAGCAAAACATTTTAAATGAAAAAAATCTTTCATACCTAAGGTGGACAATTGACGATGAAAGAGATCTTGAAATGGCAAAGACCGTTTATGATAACTTATTTCACAAAAATAACGTGTTTTTAACAAATGAAATTTTACAATTAATTGATAAACATCCTGAAATTTCGACCATTAATCAAAATGTTGAAAGAAGTGAAATGTATAAGAACAAATAGCAATGAAAAGGTTTACTGAAATTGAAAAAAAATATGTGCTTGAGGCTGTTGAAAATGAATTTAATACTTCGAAGAACAGCATTTTTAACAATCGCCTAGAAAAAAAATTCTCAGAGATGTTCCATGCAAAATATGCAATTGGCCATGTAAATGGAACTCAAACCATGCATACTGCGCTTGCTGCATTAGGAGTTAAACCAGGGGAAGAAGTTATCGTCCCTCCTTTAACCATGTCAAGTACGTCGTTTGCTGTTTTGCAAAATGGATCAATCCCTGTCTTTGCTGATGTTGACTCCGATACTTTCAATATCGACCCGAAAGCTATTAAAAATTGTATTACAAATAAAACACGGGCAATAATTCCTGTTTCCTTGTATGGACTAAGTCCTGATTATGATGAAATAATATCTATTTGCAGGGACAATAATATCTATCTTATTGAAGATAATGCTGAATGCTTTCTTGGAGAATATAAAGGTAAACTTGTTGGTGAATTTGGTGATTTTGCAAGTTTCAGTTTTCAGGCAAGTAAGCATATCACTTGTGGTGAAGGTGGAATGTTAATTACAAGTAATGAACAGTTAGCTGATAAGGCAAGAAGATTCAGCAGTCTGGGTTACGCGGGGGTTAGTGCAAAACAAGGAAAAATTACGCGCAATGATATTCAGGATCCAAATTACAGTCGGCATATTTCACTTGGTTATAATTACCGAATGTCGGAGGTGAATGCTGCAGTGATTCTTGGACAGTTGGAAAGGGCACATGAACTTGTCGAACATCGGATTAAAGTATCAAAGGTATTTGATTCAGTTTTAAATACAACAACTTTGCTAAAAAGACAAGTTGAACCTTCAGGGTACAAAAATTCATATTGGGCTTACAGCACTGTTTTAAATGTGGATAATCCTGATAAAGAATGGTATAGATTCAGGGACCTTTTTCAAAGTAATGGAGGAGATGGATATTATGCTGCCTGGAAACTGACTTATAACGAACCTCTTTTTCAAAATGAAATACAAAATTGGGAGGGTGTTTGGCAGCTATATAATGCTGATCTGTGTCCCGTGGCCGAATTTCTGCAAAAAAGAATGATTCAATTTAAAACAAATTATTGGGATTTATCCGAAGCAGAGCATCAGGCTGAAATACTGCATAAAACAATATCAATGTTTTAAAAAAAATAATATGAAAGCTTTTAACAAAGAAATCAAGATCGGAAACCGTTTTGTTGGAAAAGGATTCCCAACATATATAATAGCAGAAATCGGTGCCAATTTTGACAAAGACATCAATAAAGCAAAGCGTTTAATTGATGCTGCAAAAGAGTGCGGGGCTGATTGTGCCAAATTCCAAACTTTTAGTACCCCAAAGATTGTTTCGGAAGGTGGTTTTTCATTAATGAAATTAGAAGGTGTACATGGTTCCTGGGGCAGGACCATAAGTGAGGTTTTTAAAGACGCAGAATTTCCTAGGGAATGGCATCAGGAAATTGCTGATTATTGCAAAAAGTGTGGGATCGATTTCTCTACATCGCCCTATGATTTTGAAGCGGTAGATATATGCGATAAACTTGACGTACCCTTCATTAAAATTGGTTC
>CAZDUU010000449.1:0-2667 GCA_964508675.1 uncultured Bacteroidales bacterium
TCGCGGAAATTTGTATGGGAAACAAAAACAATACGATAAAGCAATAGCCGATTATACTTTTGTAATAAAGCTAAAACCAGCTTTTGCACTGGCATATAACAATCGGGGAGTGGTTTATGGCAGCCTTGGGAAATATGATTTAGAAATTGCAGATTATTCCAAAGCTATAGAAATTGAGCCACGTAATGCAGAAGCATATCATAATCGCGGAATGGTTTATGGCAATCAGGGTTTATTCGATAAAGCCATTAGTGATTTTACAAAGGCGATAGAAATTTCGCCTGAAAATGCCGAGAACTATAATTTCAGAGGAATGGTTTTTAAAGTTCAGGGTTTCATAGACAAAGCCTGTGAAGATTTTAATAAAGCAGCAGAATTGGGTTCTGAAGAGGCAAAAGCTAATATGATTAATTATTGTAATTCCAACAAGTAAATTTTTAAGCACACTCCTTACTGTTTATATTAAATAAGGTATAAATATGAAAAGAATGAATAAAGAGGAGAGAGATGGAATGATTATTTCTTTTTGAATTGATCCATAGTATTGTCGTAGTTGATAAAATAATCGCCTTTTTTCAGGCCGGTTATATCAACTTTCGAACCTTCGCCTTTTAAAATACGATTGCCATAGTAGTCGTAAATTTCGTACATGGTTTCACCACTAAAGGTTATCTGGGTATCAAATTTTTTACTGGTTATAGTAACAGGGGGTTGTAATGATTTGAATAGTACTTCCTGGCTATAACGTGGCTTTTTAGTATAATCAATCTGTTTAACTCTGAATTTATTATTGCCGGAGTGTGGAGAAACTTTTACATTATAAGAGTTTGAACCTGAGGTGCCTTTTCCATCAACTTCATCAATTTTAATCCATTTGTTCCAACGGTATTGTTCAACAACGAAAGGTAATTTACCTGATTCACCGGTAGTTGTCCATTTTAAACTGCCATCTCTGGAAACTTCAATACTGGTAGTATTAAATGTGCTTTTGGGCTTTAAAACTTCAGGATTGAGCACTTTTGGAACGCAATTGTCTTTGTGTTTAATCACGATAGTAACTTTATCGCCTACATTGAACTGATAAACAGAAAGGTCAATCTCAAAAGCACTTGAGTTAATTTCGTCAGTTGAAACTTTACCGTTAACGGTAACTTCATATACGCAAAAACCTACCCCCGAAGAAGCAAAAGGATTCATTACATATATGTTCTTCCCTTGGAAAATACCATCTATGACGATCTCTCCCGCTTTCAAACCAGAATGCAAGAGAGTAAAAATCAGCATACTAAACAAAATTCGTTTCATTGGCAAAACGTATTTACTTTTAAACAACGAATATAGGTTAAATTATTATTCAATACAAAATTTTTTGAAAAAAATTTCATTAAAAAATTTTTTAGCCCTTAAATTAAGGTTATTATTTGAACAAAAATAGCTATTTTTGTAAAAACAAACAATTTATGAATAAATATTTTTTTCTGTCTTTACTGATTTCATTGTCAGTTTTGTTTGCCTGCAATCATTCAGAAAATAACGATACATGTAAAAACAGCGAAGTATATGGTACTTTGTCAATAGGAGAAACAGGAACAATCAATTCTTTATTTCCTCTAAGTATTAATAATTCACTGACAAATCAGATTGCTTCACTCATACACGAAGGGCTGGTTAAGTATGATGTATCTTCTCTTAAGATTATTCCAGGCCTTGCCGACCGTTGGGATGTTGATTCCAGTGAAACTGTTTATCGCTTTTACTTAAATACTCATGCATATTTCCAAAATGATAAATGCTTCTCGGGCGAAAAAGGCAGAAAGGTTACGGCAAAGGATGTTTTATATTCCCTGACAATGCTTTGCAGTCAGATTCCGGAAAATACAGCATACAGCCTTTTTGTTGATCAGATAAAGGGAGCAAAAGCATTTTATGGAAGTAAGAAAACCGAAGGAAATATTGAAGGTTTGGTAGTAGAAAATGACAGCACATTTGTAATTAAACTCGAAAAACCAAACCCCATGTTTCTCCATTTTCTGGCAAATCCGACTGCAGCTGTTTTTCCGAAAGAAGCATACGATGCTTATAAAACAAGTATGACGGTGGGAATTGGTCCTTTTGAAGTTGTTTCATTTGCCGAAGGCGAAAAACCCATGATTTTAGTTCGCAATCCGCATTATTTTAAATTGGATGCCAAAGGGAATTGCCTTCCCTATCTGGATACAGTTAAAATTTATTTTGTAGGTTCGCTTCGTGCTCAGCTCGATATGGTTAAAGCGGGCCAATTAGATGTTGTGATGAATATTGACAACGAAACTTTGACTTCTTTCCTCGAAGAAAACGTAAAACTTTTTGAAGGTGATAAAGCTGTTTTAAAAGTAATTGCCGATCCAAATATGGACGAAACACATCGTCAGCATATCATTCGTAGTAATATGGAGAATTTTTTCCTGAGCGATCAGGGACTTTTCGACCTTACAGAGGTTAAGCTGAAAAAAGATACGTTATAATCAAATTTTAAGATAGTGGATGTATGAATCGTTTTCTGACGATTTGCTTGTTCTTTTTGCTTTCTACAAACGGACTTTTTCCCCAATCGTCGGAAAAACAGGAACTGGCATTTGAATATTACCGGAATAAAGAATTTGAAAAAGCAGCCGAACTTTTTAGTGA
>CAZDUU010000450.1:0-2646 GCA_964508675.1 uncultured Bacteroidales bacterium
TAAAATTTTATAACCGCCAGTTCTTACAGATGCTAAGTGATAACCTGAGGAAAAACTAAATTTTCCAATCCTCAAAATCGTCATTCCGTGCCTGACACGTAATCTCCTCAAAATCTGATAGTCATTACAGGCTGACCTGTAATATCACCACATCAAAATATATTGACAAATAATGTATTGTCTCAAGAAATGCTTGAACAATAAAGGAAATCTTTATCTTTTTCTCCTGTAGTTTCGGTCGCTTTTATTAAAATCACGACCCGACCTTCTGTCGCTATGCGATTTTCTATCACCGTACGACTTTCTGTCTGACCTTTGTCTGCTTTGGGGCTGATCACGTTTCGAAGCAACTTTTATAGCCAGATCCCTGCCTGCAAAAAACTTTCCGCGCAGTGAACCTAAAACTTCATCAACAAAATCGTTTTCTACTTCAAAAAGTGTAAAAATGGATTTTATATCCGCTTTTCCGATTTTGATCTTACGGCTTTTCGAGAAATCATTTACCAGACCAATTAGTTTCGGAACAGTTAGACCGTCCATATTTCCGACAGAAATTCTTAACATGGTAAATTGTCCGCCTGAATGCCTGCTTCCGCCTGATTCGCGATCGCGGTCATAATCTCTTTTGTGTTCCTGTACATTAAGGTCGGGAGCGTTTTTATAATATTCCAGGAAACGATTAAACTCGAGTGACAAAAAGCGTTTGATAACTTCTTCTTTGTCCAAGTGTTCGGTTTTTATGAGAACTTCGGGAATAAACGGCATGATTTCCTTTTCGTTCACATCCACATTTTCCATTTTCTGTATAAGGTGATAAAGCTGTTTTTTGCAAATATCAACACCGCCCGGAACACTTTTCTTTTCAAACTTTTGTTTGATAATATTTTCAATCTGGTAAATGCGATGTTGCTCGCGTATATGAATAATGGAAATAGAAATTCCGGTCTGATAAGCTCTTCCGGTTCTGCCGCTACGATGTGTATAAACCTCGTTATCGTCGGGTAAGTTGTAGTTGATTATGTGTGTCAGATTATCAACGTCCAGACCACGTGCAGCAACGTCGGTTGCAACCAGCATCTGCAGGTTTTTGTTGCGGAATTTGTTCATCACATAATCGCGCTGTGCCTGCGATAAGTCGCCATGCAAAGCATCGGCATTGTAACCGTCTTTCATAAGTTTTTCGGCAACTTCAGCTGTTTCCTGTCGTGTACGGCAAAAGATAATGCCATAAATATCGGGATAGAAATCGGCAATACGTTTTAATGCTAAGTAACGGTCTTTGGCATTTACAACATAAAAATGATGTTTAACGTTTTCAGTCCCTGCATTTCTTTGACCAATAGTTATTTCAAGTGGGTTAGTCATGTATTGGGCAGCTATATTGGCAATTTCTGCGGGCATGGTTGCCGAAAAAAGCAATACTCTGCGGGGCATAGGAACAAGCTCCAAAATAGCGTTCAGATCTTCCGAAAAACCCATATTCAGCATTTCGTCAGCCTCGTCGAGCACAACAGTGTTAATATTGCTTAAATTAACTTTCTTACGACGAATAAGGTCGTTCATACGTCCGGGAGTTGCAACAATAATGTGAACGCCGTTTTTTAAAGCGCGTATCTGGTTTTCGATGCTTGCACCGCCATAAACGGCAAGTACATCAAAAGCGTTGAGAAACTGACCATAGCTTTCCAAATCTTTAGCAATCTGTGTGCATAATTCGCGGGTAGGGCTCAGGATAATAACCTGGGGTTCGCGTTGTACAAAATTTAAACGATGGATAAGCGGCAATCCGAATGCTGCGGTTTTTCCGGTTCCTGTCTGTGCCAGGGCAACAATATCCCTGTCGGAGTTTATGATTTCCGGTATCACTCGTTGCTGAACGGGCATAGGAACATCAAAATTCAATGCTTTAACTGCTTTAAGCAATTCAGGAAGCAGTCCTGATTCTTTAAATGTATTCATGTGTTATTTTTATTTCCGGCGCGTAATCACGATCCTGCATAAATATCCGCACACCGGCAATAAAGCTGAATCAAAAAACCGCCAAATTTTTTGCAAAGGTAAGCTAAATAATGGATTTATTGCGAATTACAGAAAGTATTTTTAAAGATACTACAAAAAAGGTGATATTTCACATATTCAGAAGTGCATTTTTTTATTTATGGCAAACCTTTAAATAATTAGATTTATAAAAATATTAGTTCTATCTTTGCAAAGTTTTTTGAGTTTAATTATTTTAAGTCGTTTAGTATTTTAGCTCTTCATACTATGTTAATTGTGCTATCTTCTTCTTATTTTTTTACTCGTATTTATTAATTTATTTATACTTTATTATGAAGAATATTTTCATCACAAATCTGACAACAAGAGTAGGAAACGAAGATTTAAAAGAAATTTTTGAAGAATACGGTAATGTATCATCTGCAAAAGTAATTATGGACCATTATACCGGAAAATCAAGAGGTTTTGGCTTTGTTGAAATGCAAAATGACGAAGAAGCAGAAAATGCTATTCGCGAATTAAATGGTGCTATATTAGATGGTAAAAAAATCACAGTGAATATTGCTAAACCAAAAACAGAAAGAAGTGATTTTAATCGAAACAGATATTTAAATTTAATTTATCAATAAGATACAAGAATATGTATAA
>CAZDUU010000451.1:0-2641 GCA_964508675.1 uncultured Bacteroidales bacterium
ATCTTTTGTTGTTGATGAATGATATGATTGATTTCTCAAAAATTGAGGCAGGTCAATTAAAAATCACAGAAGCTCCGTGTTATCTCAACCAGCTTTTTAATAGATTAGAAATATGGGCAAATGAAGAAATTAAACAAAGAAAAATTGAAGGAGTTACCATAATAAAAAAGACTGAGTTAAATGATAGTGACTCTGTAATAATAACCGACGAAACCCGGTTAAATCAGGTCATTATGAACCTGCTGACAAATTCAATGAAATTTACTCAGCAAGGAACCATTGAGTTTGGTTATCAGGTTCAAAATAACAAACTTCTTTTGTTTGTAAAAGACAGTGGTTTGGGTATAGATAAAAAAGATATTGATATTATTTTTGAACGTTTCGGACAAGGAAAAGAAGGGCAAAAAACAAAATATGGCGGAACAGGATTAGGCCTTTCCATCTCAAAAAAGATTATTGATTTGTTGGGCGGAAATATTTGGGTTGAATCAGAACTAAATAAAGGTACCACTTTTTATTTCACCATCGGTTATAAAAGATTTGAAATGAATAAATCACCCAAAGATTCTGTTTCTTTTGCTTCTATCAATATCATTGTTGCTGAAAACGATGCCGCCACTAAAGAATTTTTAATCAGGAGTTTTGAAAAACTCGAAATTAAATATCAATTTGCATCAGAGATACACGAACTTATTGAAAATATTGAAAGCAATCAGAATATCAATGTTGTATTGCTAGATTTAAGCTTTGAGCTGCCAAACGTATCCGAACTTATATCCTATATTAAAAGAAAAGGAAAGATTAAACTGATAGCCACAAGTTCAAATCAGTATTTAATAAACATTCATAAATCGAATAACCTTGGTTTTGATGCTCTTATTTCAAAGCCTTATACCAGAAAGGATTTAGAAGATGTCTTGATTGACTTCTTAAGCTAAATACTGAAAATAGTATTTAAAACCAACGATAATCTCAGTCCGGCAAGCACTAACTGGTGCTCAATAATATTTTGGCTATCAGTAATATATTTTTCATTTACCGGCTCTTTAAAATTATAAATAGCAATTAAAAGCTTCCTGCTCTGATTAAGCCATGAGATGACATCTATTTTTTGCATTTTTGCATACGATCTGTTTATTTTCTTATCAAGCAATTTTTTTATTGAATCAAAGCTTATATTTTGATTTTCAATTAATTCATTGTCCCAAAGCCGATGTAAATTTGTTTTTTTACCATTAAATGTCAGTTTTACTTCATTACCGCCTCTGTCTTCAGCGTAACCAACATGCAAAGGCTGATGAAAATCTCCGATAGTATGAAAAAGAACTTTCAGGTTAAAATTTATTTCATCTTTCGTAAGCTTAGATCTGTTCCTTAAGTTATTAATTGTATTTTGAAGTTGGTAAACTACATTATCTTTTCCGGCCTGAATGCTGTCATATGGTTTACCTTCCTCAATATTTACATAATGCCAGGTTTTCATAAACTGATAATGTGGCTCTTTTCGCATATCATCCATCCATGTGGACGCAGATTCCCATGTCATATCTCCCAGGTATTTATTTACTGAGTCTATGATGTTCTGGTTCAGTTTCGATTTGGATATTTCGGCAATGATATGATGCCCAGCTTCGCCCCAACCAAAAGAGAGCAGGGAAGTACCCAGAAAAAAAAGAAGTGTAAATATTCTTTACATAACGTTATGATGTTTACAGATAGAAAATGCCGGTAGGAACCGGCATTTCTGTTATTATTATTTAAGTAAAACCTTATTTTGCGGGAGCGTTCTTAAGAACTTCAACTAAAAAGTCCCAGAATTTCTGAACGGTTGCAATGTGCACTTCTTCATCCGGAGAGTGTGGATAGCGAATAGTCGGTCCAAACGAAATCATATCAAGATTTGGATAAACACCGGCAAGTAAACCACATTCAAGACCAGCGTGAATAGCTTTAATATCTGGAATTTTTCCGAATTTTTTATTGTAAACTTCGCGTGCCTCTTTCAAAATAGCTGAGTTCATGTTCGGTTTCCAACCTGGATAGCCACCATCAAATTCGACTTTTGCACCGCAGGGTACAAATGCACTTTCAATAGCCTCTGACAAATCTTTCTTGGCGCTGTCAACAGAACTGCGTAATAAGGATGAAAGCGTAATGGCTCCGTTTGCCATTTTTATACTTGCAAGATTATTGGACGTTTCAACAAGACCGGGAATTGCATCGCTCATGCGAATAACTCCGTTGGGGCAGGCATAAACACCATGAATCAGGTTAATCTGAGTAAATTTATCAATAACTTTTAACGGTTTTTCTGTCTTTTCAGCAGTTAATTTAAGATCCGGTTCAGTATTGGCATATTCATTTCTGTAAATTCCTTCAAATTCTTTTACACCAGCGATGAAATCATTTTCAAGTTCCTGTGGAACAGTAAGTGTTACAAATGATTCACGCGGAATAGCATTACGCAAGCTGCCACCATCAATATGTGCAATACGAACATGGAATTTTTTATTGGCATATTTAAGAAAACGGTTCATGAGTTTATTGGCATTACCACGACCAATGTTTATTTCCATTCCCGAGTGTCCGCCTTTTAAACCGGTTAAAGCTAACTTATAAGCTGTTGAATTATTGGGAACAT
>CAZDUU010000452.1:0-2625 GCA_964508675.1 uncultured Bacteroidales bacterium
TTATTTTGTACTTAAAAGATGTGAGTAAGGTAATTTCAAAGCTCGAAAACACATCCGACAGTGAGTCTATGTGCATAGCTCATGAGATTTTTAGAAATTTTGGATTTGATGGATTAGCATACCTGTATTTTTATGACGAATACTTAGTCGAAAATTTAAAGCATAATAAACAAAATTTTCCTGAATTCTGGAGTAGCCCAAAAGTAAGAGAAGTTGTTGCTAATTGTAAATCGAAATAGATTTAGGGATTCTTTATCATTTCCAAAACATGCTTCAAATCTTCGGGAGTATCAATCGAATATGTCTCCATATCAGTTACCCGGGTTTGAATATAATAACCGTTCTCAATCCATCTTAATTGTTCCAGCGATTCCGACTGTTCTAATGATGAAACAGGGATTTGGGTTATTTCTTTAAGTACATGAGCACGGTATGCATACAGCCCGATATGTTTATAGAAAATATGATTTCTTAACCATTCGCTCTGCTGATAATTTCTGATATAAGGAATGGTAGATCGACTGAAATAGATGGCTTTCCCCTTATTATCAGTGATGACTTTTGGTTTATTAGGGTCGAACAGATCTTGTTCTTTTTCGATTTTTTTTATCAGCGTGGCGATTTGTGTTTCTTTTTCTTCAAAAGCACTTATAAGTAACCGGAGTTGTTGAGGGCTGATAAATGGTTCGTCTCCCTGAATGTTAACAACAATATCGAATTTTATATTTCTGTTTTTCTGAACTGTTTCAAGAGCTTCGGCACAACGATCGGTTCCGCTTTTATGCTTATCAGATGTCATTACTGCCTTATAGCCCGAATCCTCCACATGTTTATAAATACGCTCATCGTCCGTAGCTACATAAACATGCTGAAATGCTTTTAAACTTTGCTCACATACCCGTTGTATCATGCTTTTACCGCCAATGTCAGCTAAAGGTTTTCCTGGAAATCGTATAGAAGCATATCTGGCTGGAATTAAGGCTAAAATTTCCATATCGGTTTATTTTTCGACAATATTACAAAGTTTTGGTAAAATAAAAAAGACTGCCCTCGGGCAGTCTTTTATTATTGAATTTAATTTTAATCTGAATTATTCTGAAACTACTTCAAAAGTGATATCGGTAACGATGTCGCGGTAAAGTTTAACTTTAGCTTTGAAAGTTCCTACTTCTTTAATGTTTTCAGCATCGTAAATAGTGATATTTCTTCTGTCAACGTTGAATCCTTGTTTGTTAAGAACGTCGGCCAGCTGAATAGTATTTACAGAACCGAAAATTTTACCAGTTGTACTGGTTTTAGCACCAACGGTAATAACTACGTTAGCTAATTTCTTTGCATTTGCTTCAGCTTCTTCTCTTAATTTAGCTTCTTTGTGAGCTTGTTGTTTAAGATTTTCAGCCAATACTTTTCTTGCGTTATCAGTAGCAATGGTAGCAATGCCTTTAGGAACTAAATAGTTGCGTGCATATCCGTCGCGAACTTTTACGATATCATTTTTATGTCCTAAACCTGGGAAGTCTTGTTTTAATATAATTTCCATATTCTATCCTCCGTTATTTTAATAAGTCGGTTACAAATGGCAACAAGGCTAAGTGACGTGCACGTTTAACAGCTGTTGAAAGCTGACGTTGGTATTTCAAAGAAGTTCCGGTAATACGACGGGGTAATAACTTACCTTGTTCGTTGAGGAATTTCTTTAAGAAATTAGGATCTTTGTAATCTATATACTTGATTCCGTTCTTTTTGAAACGGCAGTATTTTTTCTTCTTAATCTCGAAAGACGGGGGAGTAAGAAATCTGATTTCGTTATCTGCTGCGGCCATAATTTATCTCCTTAATCTTTAACAGTTGATACATTTGAATTTTTGTCGCGTTTCTTTTGGTTGTACTCAACAGCATATTTGTCAAGTCTAACGGTTATGAAACGAATAATGCGTTCATCACGACGGTATTCGGTTTCGAATTTTGTGATGAAAGTCGGATCAGCTTTAAATTCAATTAAAGCATAGAATCCTGTGGTTTTCTTTTGAATCGGGTAAGCTAATTTTTTTAAGCCCCATTCTTCTTCATGAACAATTTCCCCACCATTGTCCTTGATAAGGTTTTTGAATTTCATTACCGTTTCCTTCATCTGTGGGTCAGATAAAACGGGAGTAATAATGAAAACGGTTTCGTACTGATTTTGCATTTTTAAATCGTTTTTTGGTTAATAAATCGTTTTAAATTTTGGACTGCAAAGATAGAAAATATTTTTTGTAAATGCAATATTCAGAGGATGAATTATTATTAACGAGTTATAAATTAAGTATTAATATTCCTCATTCTGCTATTATAGAGCAATGAGTTTTGAGAAAATGCTTCGATGACACTCAGCATGACGATGTGAGAAGTTGTGATTATTGAATTATGAATTTTCCTCCTGACTTCTGTATTCAAGGAGTTCTGTGTGATGAGGTTATGCTTTGATAAAACTCAGCATGACAGCATGGGGTATTTTAACTTTTAATTCTAAACAAAGCGGAGCAATCTCACGAAGCGATTGCGAGTAAATTTTAATTTTTTAATTTCTTATTTAGTGTCTTCTTATTTCATTAAATCATTTAATTCTTCTGTCAATATATCTTT
>CAZDUU010000453.1:0-2609 GCA_964508675.1 uncultured Bacteroidales bacterium
ATTTCTTTCAAGATATCGTGAAATTAATTACTGCATCTGGCATTCCGGTTGGCTATACAGTTTTATGCAGCATCAACCGTTTTCTTCTTTTTACATATTTGAAGCGGAAAAGGAAGTGTGTAAGGAGGTCTTCTACCTGTTTCAGGAAAATAAGCTTAATGCATTTTATCATCCAAACGAACAATTAATAGATGATTATGTTTCAAATAGTAGTAATGCAATAATTATAAAGCCTCTTATATCAAGATCCCCTGTTTACAAAAGCAAAAAAATAAAATTAGCATCTATTGAAAAAATACTGGTAGATATTTATTGTGACAGAAGTATATATCCTGTATTTAACCATGCAGAAATTGTGAATATTTTTGAAAATGCATATAATCATTACAATATCAACATTGCGAAGCTGGTCAATTATGCACGAAGAAGAAAAAAAGAGCAGGAAATAAAAGAATTTATTTCAAAACATGTTATTGAATTATTTTAAAAGAGGTTAATATGATATCAAAAGAATCTTTTTCTCCTGAAAGAATAGCAGGGTTTAGAAAGAATCCCGATTTGAATAAAAGCGACCCTGCTATTATCGAAAAAATGGTCAGAGCTCTTTCTTTATTAGAGCAATTGGCTGCAAATGGGCTTGAGTTTGTATTCAAGGGTGGAACCAGCCTGATTTTACTACTTGACCGGCCAAATCGTTTTTCAATAGATATTGATATCACAACTTCTGAGTCAAGAGAGAATCTTGAAAGTGCTTTAAACAGGGTTATTGAAAATTCTGAATTTGCATATTACAAGCTTGATGAAAAAAGAAGTTATAAAGAGAACTTTCCAAAGGCACATTATAAATTTTACTGGTCTGAAAAAGACAATTATTACATATTGTTAGACGTTCAGTTTGGAAAACATTGTTACCCTGAATTATTATTAAAAACCATAAAATCGGACTTGCTTATTACTGAAGAACCTTATATTTCAATAAATCTGCCCACAAAAGAATCCATACTAGGGGACAAGCTAACAGCATTTGCTCCTAATACCACAGGAGTTCTATACGGAAAGAATAAAGAAACAGAAATCATCAAACAGTTGTTTGATATTTCTCTATTAATAGATGAAGTTAGTGATATAGGGAAAGTGTATCAAGCTTTTGTTAATACAGTAACAAATGAAGTTCAATATAGAAATTCTGAAATAACTCATGTTAAAGTTTTGAATGATATTTTTAATACAGCCCTGTTATTATCAAGAAGGGATAAAAATATTGATGAACCGGATAAGTCAAACTTTAAAGAGCTTTCTGCAGGATTAAGAAGTTTTAATAATTTTCTCATAAGAGGAAGTTTCAGAATTGAACAGGCTATCGAGGCTTCTGCAAAAGCAGCATGGTTAGCTGTCAGGATGAGGCATAAGAATTTTAGTCCGGTATTATTATTTCAGAATGATAGTGAACTTCCAGATTGGGCTGATACAGACCCTGATTATGCCCATATATCCAGACTTAAAAAGACAAATAAAGCGGCATATTATTATTGGTGGAATTGCTTGAATGAAATGTAATTTTATCCATAACTATATTTCAGCAATAAGTGCTATTTATTGCCATCTCAAGTCATACAATAATTTTTTTAATTTTCCATAGCCTCTTTTTAGTGTCTCTATAATTTATTTAAGATGAATAAATTGTAACTAAGCTCTAACTTCGAATATTTTAATGGTATAGCTCATCCAATAATATCAAATATTCGTATTTATTGCAAATTTTAATATCACTATTTGTACTGTTAGGTTTCACCCTAATAGTCATTTTCACTCATTATTTTTTTCTCTCTTTTTGTAATTTCAAATAAATATGTAGTTTTGCAACTCATTTTAAATTGATTTATTATGAAAAAGTTAGCAGTTGTTGCTTTAGGAGGAAATGCTTTACTTAGAGCAGGCCAGAAAGGTACTATCGACGAACAGGAAGAAAATGTTTATCATACATGTAAAAATATTCTTCAATTAGTAAAAAAAGGATATAACCTTGTTGTTACTCACGGGAACGGCCCACAGGTCGGCAATATCCTGTTACAGGTAAATGCCGGTGCACAGGTTTACGGAATTCCGGAGCTTCCGCTTGACATTTGCGGAGCATATTCACAAGGTTTTATAGGATATATGATTGAACAACAATTACGTAATGTACTGGAAGAAGAAAAAATTGAACGTGATATCATTACGTTGGTTACTCAGGTATTGGTAGATAAAGATGATCCTGCTTTCCAGAATCCTACAAAACCCATTGGCCCGTATTACAAAACTGAACAGGTAGAAGAATTTAAAAAAATTCACCCGGATGCTGTTTATAAAGAAGATAAAAACCGTGGCGGATGGCGCAAAGTAGTTGCTTCACCAAAGCCATTCCGAATTGGCAACAGAAAATCCATTGAAAACCTTGCACGCGACGGACAAATTGTAATTGCTGTTGGTGGCGGCGGAATTCCTGTTTTTTATGTTAAACCTAATAAGTTACAGGGAATTGATGCCGTGATAGATAAAGATGCCGCTTCTTCTTTATTGGCACATCAAATTGGTGCTGATGAATTATATATTCTAACCGATGTAAAAAA
>CAZDUU010000454.1:0-2599 GCA_964508675.1 uncultured Bacteroidales bacterium
CTTGCACAAAGAATCAGGAAAGGTGACAGGGAAGCATTAGAAAAACTTACAAGAGCAAACTTAAGATTCGTTGTTTCAGTTGCAAAACAGTATCAAAATCAAGGTTTAAGTTTACCTGACCTGATTAACGAAGGTAATTTAGGCCTTATCAGAGCAGCTGAAAAATTTGACGAAACCCGTGGTTTTAAATTTATTTCTTATGCCGTATGGTGGATTCGTCAATCCATATTGCAGGCTTTGGCAGAACAATCAAGAATTGTACGCTTACCTCTAAACCAGGTTGGTGCATTAAATAAAATAAATAAAGCTTTAGCTAAGTTCGAACAGGAATACGAAAGAACTCCGACCCCTGAAGAATTAGCAGATTTATTGGATTTACCTAAGGAAAAGGTAATGGATACTCTTCGGGTTTCGGGTCGTCATGTATCAATGGACGCTCCTTTTGTTGAAGGTGAAGACAATAGTCTGGTGGATGTTATTGAAAACCCGGATTCTCCGATTGCTGACGGTAAATTAATAAACGAATCGCTGAAAAAAGAAATTGAACGTTCATTAGCAACATTGACAGAACGTGAACGTGATATAGTTCGTTATTTCTTTGGCCTTGGATGTCCTGAAAAGACTCTGGAAGAAATCGGTGAAGAATTTGGTCTGACACGTGAACGTGTTCGTCAGATTAAAGAAAAAGCAATCAGAAGATTACGACATACCAGCAGAAGCAAATTATTAAAACAGTATTTAGGATAATTAATATTGAAGTAAAATAAAAAGGGGACTTGAAAAAGTCCCCTTTTTATTTGTTTTATCATGTGTTTATTCAATAACTAATTTCTGTGTGAACGAATTATTGTTTGAAGTATATTGAACCATGTAAATACCTTTACTTAAATTTGCAATATTGAAGTACTGCTGAGTCTGATTTACAGAGGCATTGTAAACATTTTTTCCTGTAATATCTGTAATTGTAAGATTACCATTACCATTTGATGAAAGAACAATATAGTCACTTGTGGGATTAGGATATAAACTGATTTTATTGCCGCTCAATTCTTCCATTCCGGAAATGGTTGACATATCAACTTTAGCAACCTGGGTAACTTCTTGTGAAGCATCGTGTTGAACAAATACTACGAATTCACAATTGTTTTTTACATAACCGGTTGTGTTAAAATCAATAGTTACGGTTTGTGTAGCAGATTGAGTGAAATCCAGATCAGTACCGGCAGCGTCGGGGTACATTTTACGGCACACGAAATCAACTTCTGTCTGGTTTCCCCAGTTTTCGGCAATATTAGATTCAGTTAAAGCAGTATGAAGTTTTAATCCAGTTGTTAAATAAGAATATGTTTCGTCAACAGTAATGGTTGCCTGATATGTGTCAACTCCTGTATTTACAATATTAACGTTAAGATTTTGTAATCCGGGAACGTTTATTCTTTCATTATATAAGGTTAAATATGATGGATATAAGCTTGTTGTTTCATTTCCACCTTCAATTTTTAGTTTGCCATCAGCAATCATTGTAGGGAAATATATTACAGAATAGTATCCTAAACGTTGTGTTCCATCAGTGTTTTCATAAGTGTCGCCTGAATGATATTCAATTGCTACAGCATCTTTTGAGTTTACTTCAATAAGATCTCTTAAACCCATTGCTGCACCGGGGCAATATTGACACCATGTTCCTGTTCCACCTTCATACAGAACTAAATTTCTTGTAACTCCACCAGTAATTGTAGCAGTAGCAGTATTTGAAGAATGAGAATATCCACTTGTTCCATAACCTGCTCTTACCATATAGTTATAAGTATTTGGCCAAGGGCCTAAATCAATATAAGTAGTATTTGTTGTTGTTAAAATATTATTGCCATTTTTCATTAAAACGTAATTAGTAGGTGCCGGAGTCGGAGCAGTCCAGGATACATCAATATCAGCACCGTTTACTGTTGCTGTTAAATTAGTCGGAGCATCAGGAGCTGTAACTTGTTCGTATAATAAATTGTCAATATAAAATCCGATAGTAGAACCACCGGTAATAGTGGTAGGTGAACCTGAGCCATCCCATGCATAAAAGTCAATAGCATCAAGTTTATTTGTTGTTCCATCACCAAATGCACCTTTGCTCCACTGGTAACTTACTAATTCATTACCATCAATAAGGCAAGTAGCAAAATCATCATCAACGTCAATAACTAATTTTACAACATGCCAAGCATTGCGTGTGAATTGAGCACCGGCAGCAGTTGAAACTCCTGCATCAACGTAAATAGAGTCGTTATAAATGTATGCCTGAAAACCCCATTCACTGGTGCTGCCAGAAAATGTGTGCAATAAATTAAAGTATCCAACATTTGCTGAAGGTACAAACATTTGCCAGCTTAATTCATAACGTCCGGTAGTTTTACCACCACATTTAAAAATTAAGTCGTTTACTCCAGCTACATATACAGAATTAGGAGCACTTTGTGCCTGGGTTGTTGAAAATGCAGCATCTTCTGTTCCGCCTGGAGCGTTTGACCAAGTTGTCCACCATGTGGAACCAACGGTTTGAGCTACTTTATCACCTGAGGTGTAAGTGTCAAAATTGTCTGAATACAAA
>CAZDUU010000455.1:0-2596 GCA_964508675.1 uncultured Bacteroidales bacterium
ATCCAAGCTGCCTGCAACAATATCAATGGTTGTAGCTGCATTATTACTATGAGTGTACCAGCCATTGCTATTGCAACTTACATCTGCACAATCACCACCAATATTACCTGTTCCGGTAAAACCATCATAAAACTGCCCGAATGAGCATTGGCTGATAGCTAAAGCAGCCATTAAAAATAAAGAATTGTAAAATTTTTTCATAATCACATTTTTTTAGTTATACAAAATTATATTAGTTAATTCGATTTGTCAATGATTAATTAGTTAAATTCATCTTAATTTTACTTAAAGTAGCTTCAAACTCTTCTTTGGTAAAGCTTAATTTTTTACGGCTGAAGTCAATATCACCCACATGATTAATTGGAATTAAGTGGATGTGAGCATGAGGAACCTCAAGTCCTATAACGGCAATACCAATGCGTTTGCATGGCACTGCTTTTTCAATTGCTTTGGCAACGTTTTTAGCAAAAGGCAACATTTCAGCCAAATCAGAATCCTGAAGATCAAAGATATAATCGGTTTCTTTTTTGGGGATTACTAAAGTATGTCCTTCTGCTAACGGATTAATATCAAGAAAAGCAAAAAACTTTTCGTTTTCAGCTACTTTATAACAGGGAATTTCTCCGGCAATAATTTTAGAAAAAATACTGGCCATATTATCTTGATATTTCTAATACTTCAAATTTTACTTTTCCGTTAGGAACCTGTACTTCAACAATATCACCGACTGCTTTTCCGAGCAATCCCTTAGCAATGGGAGTATTAATAGAGATTTTTCCTTCTTTAAAATTAGCTTCGCTCTCAGAAACAATCGTGTATTCAACCTCCATCTTATTTGTCAGGTTACGAATTTTCACCTTTGATAAAATCTGAACTTTTGTGTTATCAATTTTTGAATCATCCAAAATTCTGCTGTTATTTAATGTTTCTTCCATTTTGGAAATTTTCAATTCCAGCATTCCCTGTGCTTCTTTAGCAGCATCATATTCAGCATTTTCAGACAAGTCACCTTTATCACGTGCTTCTGCTATCATGGCAGAAATTCGCGGACGTTCTACTGTCTTAAGGAAATCCAGTTCCTCTTTTAGCTTCTTATAACCCTCTTCTGACAAATAAAACACTTTACTCATAAAGTTGCATTTTTAGATAGAAAAAAGAATCCCGACAAGTCGGGACTCTTTTTCTATGCAAATATACAAAAAATTTAATTACAATGTAACTTTTGCTCCGATAGAATGAACACCGTTAAACGGATTAGTTGCTCTGTATGAATAATCTATAGAGAATGTACTTCCTTTTTCCTTATTCAGAGGAATCTGGATTGATACACCAGCTGTAGGTCCTGTAAAAACAGTAGTACGAGTATCGTAATCAAAAAGACCTTTTTCATAAATATATCCACCACGCAACATTATCATTTCTTTGAAAGCATATTCTATACCAAATTGTAACTGATCTTTGGTAAATGAATTAGAGGTAAAATTAGCGGCAACAGAAAGTCTGTTATCACTTGTAATTTTTGAAGCAACGGTGTCAACTTTGGATCCAAGATAGAAATCCATCATTGCTCCCATTGTAATTAATGCGGGTAATTCAAATTCAGCAGAACGTGACTGGACTGTCATAACGACATCATTAGGAGGAACTGTGCCACGGAAAGACATACCGTCACCACTGTATCTCATAGTAGGTCCCCAGTTTTTCATTGAGATTCCTAAATGCAAATTATCACGGATTTTCTTTCCTAATTTATTTTTTCCCAAACCTGTTAAGTATTGGATACCAGCATCAACACAGACACCGGTTGCACCAAGGTTTGCAATTTTCTCATTCACTACTTTAACATTTAATCCGCCATAAATACTGTTAGAAAATTCCTTTGCATAAGCAATTCCCATAATAGTATAAGTTGGATGATAAGTACCAATACCACCTTCGGGTAAATCGACGGTTGTAATATCAATGTCTCCGAAGTCCATATTCATAAACGAAAGACTAAGTACTCCGCTCTCGCCTACTTTCTGAGAAAGTCCGAATGAATTAATGCTAATTCCTGTTCCGGCTAACCAATTTGTATGGGAAAAAATCAGTTCTGTTTTTTTGGTAAAAGCAGTACCTGCTACATTTAAATTCAAAGCTTCCAATCCTTTTGCACCTCCGGTATTTGCGCCACCCCATCCACTGCTTCTTGCCCAGGGATTTATCAATAATTCACTAGCTCCGGCTTGTCCGGCACGTTGCTCGTTACCTGCCTTGGTAAAATTTGAGATAAATAATCCCGATATTATTAAAGCTCCTATAACTACTTGCTTTTTCATATATTTCATCTTTTTCGTTATATCATTTTAGAAATTGTTCAAGTCAATTGGACGTAATGCACCAAACCATTTAATAATTTTTTCACCAATTCCGGGAGCATCAATATGAACGATATACATACCACTCGCAATTGTAATATTATACTCGTTCTTTAAATCCCAATCCTGATATGATACGGGACTATCTTTTTTGAATCTCCTAACCAAAGTACCACTTACATTAAAAATACTAATAGTACATTTTTGAGGTAAATTAGTAATTCTTACTTTATTATCCA
>CAZDUU010000456.1:0-2590 GCA_964508675.1 uncultured Bacteroidales bacterium
AAGAAGCATTGATTTTTGCTTTATTAGGTTTGCTGCGAATAAATGATAAGGCGAATACATTAGCTTCTGTAACCGGGGCAAAGCATAACGTTTGCAGTGGTATTATCCACCAGATTTAAATATTCGGGATTGTTTTGAAAAATACTTGTTTATCATGTACATTTGCAGTAAATATTTTGTATGACATTTCGTGAGGTAATAGGACAATCATTCATCAAGCAAAGACTTCAGTTTATTGCTCATCAGGAAAAAATTCCTCATGCACTTTTATTTACTGGCCCCGAAGGAGTAGGGAAATTAGCAACAGCATTGGCTTTTGCGCAATATATAAACTGTCATCATCCTTCAGAAAACGAGCCCTGCAACGAATGTCCTTCATGTCATAAATATAGCCACCTGATCCATCCCGATTTGCATTTTGTATTTCCTGTTTATAAAGGAAGCCGGACATCCGTTGTCTGCGATGATTTTATTAACGAATGGAGAAATTTTTTGCTCTTGAGTCCTTATTTTAAATCAACAGACTGGTATTCGATTGTTGCTGAAGAAAAAGGACAACCGATTATTTATGCAGATGAGGCGTTGGAAATTATTACCAAATTGAGCGTAAAAAATTACGAAGCAAAGTACAAGGTTATCATTATTTATCAACCCGAACGCATGCATTTAGCTACAGCTAATAAACTTTTAAAGGTTCTGGAAGAGCCACCGGCATACACTGTCTTTATGCTGGTTTCCAGCAATCCTGAGTTACTTTTATCAACCATCATATCGCGGTGTCAGACAGTTAAATTTCCTCTATTGGATGATGTCAGTATAAACAATTTTCTAACAGAAAAGTATCCCCGGTCAAAGGAAAACGAAATTCATCAGGCTGTCATTTTATCAAACGGAAATCTTCCCGAAGCCATTCAACTACTCGAAAACCAGAATGCAAATCAGGAATTTTTTTCTTACTATGTCCAGATTTTCAGGTTAGGATTTGAAGTGGCTCATAATAAACCCCGTCGCGATGAAATGGCAAAATGGGCAGGAACAATGGCTTCGCTTTCAAAAGAAGAACAAAAAGATTTTATTTTGTACTCTTTAAGGTTTACCAGAGATCATTTTTTGAATCAGGCCTCACTCAAATCACTGGTTTTTTTAACCAGGGAAGAACAGGATTTTTCAGATAAATTTTCACGTTTCATTCATTTTTCAACGGCTCAGGCATTGTACAAATATTTCAGCGATGCTCTTCATCATCTGGAGCGAAATGGAAACGCAAAAATTATTTTTACCGACTTGGCTTATTCATTACCGAAACATTTTGTTTAAAAGCGTGTTATAAAGTAACATTTTTCATTTTTTTGTCGTACAAAGGTTGTTAAAATAATTGCTATTAAAACCTTAATGATCACAATTTTTCTGCTTGTAATGACACAAGTTGTTTTTTCCCAGTGCGAAAACTCCATTGATTCAGTGCATTACAAAAATCTGGTTTTAAAAAATCCAGATACGGTTAATGTTTGCAGGGGTGATGCCATCACCATGTTTATGCATTATTATTGTGATTCGATTTATTTAAGCGATAATTTTAATGCAGGTACACTCGATAGCGGATGGGTAAGCAATTGCTCGCCGATGTTTAATAATCCATGTGGGCCCGGGATTGACGGAACAATATATTGCTGGGTAGGGCCGGCAACTGATTTTCCACGCAGAATAGTTACCAACGCTTATTATGTAGATTCCAATACGACGATTCAGTTTGATATGAGGTATGCCAGTCAGGCAGACTCTTCCCCCTGTGAAGGCCCGGATGAATCGACAGAGGGAGTCCATTTGCAATATTCTACTATAAGCTCTAATGGTCCATGGACAGATATTGGTTATTTGGACCCAAATGGAGGGTATGATTTTTATTTGACAACATGGCAACATTATACAGTTAATACGCCGGTGACGGGCATCGCTTGGTTTAGCTGGTATCAGGATGTCACTTCAGGAAACGATTATGACCATTGGGGGATTGATAATGTTTATATTGGATATCATATTTCTGATACTTCGTCTGTAATCTCTTATTTATATCAAAATAATACAGTATTGGCACAAAATGCACACTCTTATTCTGTTATTCCTACGCAGGATTGCGATTATAAGGTAATAACTTATTCTGGTAATAATTTGTCTGTTGATTCGCTTCATGTTCATGTTTATGATCCGACATTGACCATGCAAAATTTGAATTCGAGTTATAATTTAAATTCTCCATCGGTTGTCTTAACCGGAAACCCACAACCCGGTAGTTTTACCGGTCCGGGAATTGTAAATGGAAACACATTTGACCCTTCTGTTGCAGGAGCTGGAAATCACGCTATTACATATCACCACTATTATATTAACTCAAATATTTCAGATTCTACTGCCGGAACTGTAATTTTTGAAGATGACTTTTCTGCAGATAAAGGCTGGACTGGCTATGGAGTGCAATGGAGTCGTGGGCCTGCAACGGGAAGTTCTGGTTGTAGCGGGAGTCAAGATCCTCCGAATGATCACAGTCCCTCGACAGATAATTATATTATTGGAAATTGGTTAGGTGGATGTT
>CAZDUU010000457.1:0-2589 GCA_964508675.1 uncultured Bacteroidales bacterium
ACCCAAAATGGTTTCGTCATCATATGATTTTCCTACATATTCTTCAAATAACTCGAACAAAGGTTTTTCAAAGAAATTAGCAAGCACAGTTAGTCTGCCTCTGTGTGACATTCCGAGTGTAATTTCTTCTACTCCGCTATCGGAAGCGTATTCTGTCGCGAAATTAAGCGCGGGGATAATCGCATCTACACCTTCAAGTGAGAAACGTTTTTGCCCAATAAATTTTTTATGTAAAAACTGCTCAAATGAAGTCGCTTTAACTAAATATTCAAATATTTTTATTTTTCTTTGTTTATCAAATTCGGGAGCGTTTTTAACTGATTCCATCCTTTTTTTGAACCAGCTTACAATCTCAGGAGTTCTGATATACATATACTCCACACCAATAGATCGGCAATAAGTCTCTTTTAAATGATTGATAATCTCTTTCAGACTACTTTCAGGTAATCCGATTTCCTTTGCTGCTTTATATTTAATATTGAGCTGATTGGTCGTTAAACCGTAGTTCTCAATATCCAGGGTAGGAGTGTATACTCTTCTTTTACGAACAGGATTTGTTTCGGTAAATAAATGACCTCTTTTCCGGTAGTCGTCAATAAGACTAAGAACTTTGAATTCATCATAGATTTTTTCTACTTCCTGATTTGATGTTACTGTGTCTTGAGAATTTGTGCACTTATTTAAACTAAAGCCGTCAAAAAAATATCTCCAGGAAGAATCTATTTGCTCAGGATTGGATAAATATTCCTGATAAATTTCATTAATATATTCTAAATTAGATAAATAACTTTTATCTGTCATTTTTTTTATTTTCAGCAAATATATACCAAAATATTTATTTAGACAAATTATAAATTATTAAAAAATGATAAATTTTTTTTGAATTTTCAAAAAAAATGTTCAATTTAGGGCAGTAAAATTTAAACCAATGTCTATGAAGAAAATTTTTATTTTTTGTTTATTATTTTCATTCAGTTGGCTTACTTATGGCCAGCAATTGAAAAAGGTTTTAGCTGATGATATTCTTCTTCAGAAGAAAGTTAAAGAAGATCCGAAATTAATTGATCGTTACAATGCTTATGAACAGCATTTTAAACTTTTAGTTAATCAGGCCCAGCTTCAAAACCTAATCAGTAAAACTGATACTTTGATAAATGGTAAAAGGGTTATTCCTGTGGTAGTTCATATTATTCATGCTTATGGAGCTGAGAATATTTCAGATGCACAGGTTTTAGATGCTATTCAGAAATTAAACATTGACTATGCCAAAGAAAATGCTGATACTGCAGATACTTATACTTTGTTTAAGGCCAGAGCAGCAAATCCGGCAATTGAATTCAGATTAGCCAAAATAGACCCGAACGGCAACTGTACCAATGGTATTGTTCACGAATACGATTTGCAGACCAATTGGGCTTATTTTAGCACTATGAAACAATTTCACTGGCCCACAGATAAATATATGAATGTTTTTGCTGTTAATTTCATTTATCCTTCAGGAATGTCATTACCAGATGGAGCATTTATAGGTGGTATGAGTCCGTTCCCTCCCAGCAACACTCTTTCACAAGCATTGACAGGTGGTGATGCTGATATTGATGGAGTTCTGATACGTCAGGACTGCATTGGTACCATTGGAACAGCTACCAATGTCGGAGGCATGGGCATCAATCTGATAAACAGAACTTTTACACATGAAATTGGCCATTATTTTAATCTTTATCATCCCTTCCAGAATCTTATGTTTGGACTTTATCCGGCATCAAGTGGTTGTCCTTCATTCTTAGCATCAAGCGGCGACGAGGTGGACGATACTCCTCCTGTTGCAGCGGCAACACAAAATACTTCTCTCTCTTGTTTTACTCCCGGAAGCATCAATTCTTGTACACAGGACAGTCCGGATGAACCTGATATGATTGAAAATTATATGGATTATCAGTGGGGCTATTGTACAAACCTCTTTACAAATGGTCAGAAAGCCAGAATAGATGCAACATTAACAAGTGACAGATTAAATCTTTGGAGTAAAGAAAATTTAATTGCTACCGGTGTTTTAGATACAGCTTATCATCCATTATGTGCTCCGGTTGCTGATTTTCATGCTTCTGCATATTATATTTGCTTAGGGGATGCTGTTACTTTTTATGATGATTCATATAATGGTGCAGTAGAGAACAGAACATGGACGTTTACTGGTGGAACAGCTTCATCAACAACAGATGCAAGCCCGACTGTTACTTATACTGCTGCTGGAACTTATGATGCATCTTTATCTGTAAATAATGGTTCTGGTTCTGACAGCAAAACCAAAGCAGCTTTGATTCACGTTGTTGATCCATCAAATAATCCAATGGTTCCTCTGACCGAAGGTTTTGAAAATGGGCTAAATTCCAATTGGTACACTATTAATGACAGCGGAAACGGATGGGAAGTTTCTGATACCGCTTCAGCAACCGGAACAAAATCAATCAGGATATTAAACTTTACAAATAATCAGGCCAATAGTATTGACGATTTTTGTAGTAATGGATATAATCTTACTTCTTTATCTTCTTCTGTGCAGCTAAAATTGAAATTTAAATATGCCTA
>CAZDUU010000458.1:0-2583 GCA_964508675.1 uncultured Bacteroidales bacterium
TTGCAAATATTTCTGTCAGTATAAATTATTATCCCTGGCATAGTCAGGGTTGGTTTGGTCAGTTTAATCTCGGATTTATGATATTTAACCGTACCTTGCATCCATAGCATTATTCATTTCCGAAAATTTTATATCTTTACACAAAAAAGTTTATGACTAAGTTTTTTTTACCCCTTATTATTTTATGCATAGTCGGTTGGTTAATTGTTGGTTTACAGCAGGAATACAATGTTTATAATAAAGTTAGTGAATACAAAGATTCAGTTATGGCAGCAAGCAGGCCATCTTATCCTGACTCTTTAGGGCTTGAAAAATATGCAGGTTACCAGTTAATGGTTGCAGGAAATCTTAACTTTTTAATTCCGCTTTCTTTACAGACTTCCTATGATTTGACGAGTGAGAGTGATGCATATCTGCAATATTATCGCCCACAGCCTGATTTAAGTTGTATTATATATAAAGATGAATTCAGTACAGATACGGCTGAGTATAATTACTCACTGGTAAATTATGTCAGATCAACAATAAGCGGAAGCAGAGAAAAGGCTGTGAAATTTAATATGGAAGATTCTGTTGCTTTTAACCTGCCAACCGGCGAAGAAGCTGTTTTTGTTTCTTTCAACAGAACAAAGTTACTGGATGATGGTTCAGAAAATACAAGAGCTATTACTTTTCTGGCTACCAAAGACGATTATAATTTGTATATGATTTATTTTTATTGCGATACAGCTAATTATAAAGCAAATCTTGAAGATATTCATAAAATTTATACCTCTACGGCTATAGTAAAGTACTAGTATGGTTTTGAATTATATTTGGATTGGGTTAATTGTCATCGGTTTTTTCTTTGGACTTATATATGCCTTATTTTCGGGCGATTACTCCGTTTTTTCGTCCATGATGAACGGAGCTTTTGATTCGGCCAAAACAGGATTTGAATTATCGTTGGGCCTAACGGGAGTAATGACCCTCTGGCTGGGAATGATGAAGATAGCCGAACAGGCTGGCGTTGTCCAGGTAATGGCACGACTGGTACGTCCGTTGTTTTCAAAATTGTTTCCTGAAATTCCTGCAAATCATCCCGTACATGGATCCATTATGATGAATGTAGCTGCCAATATGCTGGGCCTAGACAATGCAGCCACACCTCTTGGACTAAAAGCTATGAATAGCTTGCAGGAACTCAATCCGCAAAAAGACAGGGCATCCAATGCACAAATAATGTTCATGGTTTTAAATGCTTCGGGTTTGACGATTATACCTATTACAATCATGGTTTACCGCACACAATTGGGTGCTGCAAATCCTGCCGATATATTTATTCCGATTCTCATAGCAACTTTTGCTGCAACATTGGCCGGAATTATTGCTGTAAGCATTGT
This sequence comes from uncultured Bacteroidales bacterium, assembly GCA_964508675.1. Classification (GTDB taxonomy): domain Bacteria; phylum Bacteroidota; class Bacteroidia; order Bacteroidales; family GWA2-32-17; genus Ch61. Next base: position 1,383 of record CAZDUU010000458.1, read on the forward strand.
TCAGAAAATTAACCTGTTGCACCGAAATATTTTGCTTTACCTGGGTGGATTTACACTACTTGTTTCCGCTATTGTTTGGTATTTTACCACTTTGCCACTGGAAAAACTGCAATCCATTTCAACAGTAGCGGCAAACCTTATTATTTTGGGAGTTTTGGTGAGCTTTGTAATTGTAGGATTTATTAAAAAAATCAATGTTTACGACACTTTTATCGAAGGAGCCAAAGAAGGTTTTCAGGTTGCAATTAAGATTGTTCCTTTTTTAGTAGCAATACTTGTTGCAATCTCCATCTTTCGTAATTCGGGTGCGTTGATTATGTTGCAGGATGGTTTAAGACATCTGGTTCTTGCTCTTGGTTTTAATGCCGATTTTGTGGATGCTATTCCCACTGCTCTGATGAAACCTCTAAGCGGAAGCGGTGCCCGGGGAATGATGCTCGATACCATGAAAACATTCGGAGCCGATTCGTTTGCAGGAAGATTATCGTGTATGTTTCAGGGAGCTACCGATACTACATTTTATATTATAGCCGTTTATTTTGGTTCAGTTGGTATAAAAAACACACGACATGCAGTTGCCTGTGCATTAATTGCTGACTTGGTCGGGGTTATTGCTGCTATCTGGATGGCTTATTTGTTTTTTTATTAGATTATAAGTTGTTAAAAAAATATTTACATTTGAATAAAAAAAGATGAAAGCAATAGTCTATTTAGTATTGTTATTGTTTATAATTATTAACTTTAGTTTTTTAAAGGCGCAAACTTATATGCATTTTATAAAAGAAGGAAAAACTTGGACTGAATTAGCTTCACCATCAGTATATCCTATGTTCTCTATAAATACATATAAAATGCAAGGAGATACATTAATTAATGGAATTCTTTATAAGAAAGTTGTGCAAAATAACATTAATTATGCTTATTTATTGCGTGAAGATACTATATCAAAAAGAGTTTATTGCAAGGGAGATTGGGGTAATTATGAATACTTGCTTTATGATTTTAATTTGCAGGTAGGGGATACTTTGGATTCCAATGGTTGTTCGATTGTTATATCTAAATCAATAGAATATTTCGCTGGTAAGTATAGAGAAAAATGGATTTTTAATACATGGGACTCCACAATCTGTTATGAAGGAATTGGTTATTTAACAAGCGGAGTATTTTATTTCAGGTGTTTAATAGGAGGTGAAGTATGAGT
>CAZDUU010000459.1:0-2583 GCA_964508675.1 uncultured Bacteroidales bacterium
AACTCCTGCCCATTGCGGAGATAATAATGGAACAGCGACAATTGATTCTATTACCGGTGGTGTGCCAGGTTATACAAATTTGTGGTCACCCGGAAATATGACAACAAATACTGTAACTGATTTAGCAAGTGGTATTTATCAGTTAATTACTACTGATGCAAATAACTGTACTATGGTTACTCCGGTTCCGGTAGGTGAAATATATCCTCCAGAACAGGTTGCCTTTTCAAAAACAGATGCTTTATGCTTTGGAAGTTTTGATGGTACAGCAACAGCTAGTGTTTCAGGTGGAACTTCACCATATGGATTTGCTTGGAGCGATAATCAAACCACTGCCCAGGCTATTAATCTTGGTGCCGGAACTTATACGGTAACTGTTACTGATAGTAATGGTTGTACGATTGCCAATAGTGTTATAATTAATCAGCCTAACCCCGTTGTTGTTTATGCAAATGGCAGTGATACTATTTGTATGGGTAACTATAGTGTTAATATTACTTCAAATGCTGCAGGCGGAACACCTCCATATACATTTAACTGGGCAGGGCCAGATATTACGACACCTGGTTCTCAGGTTCAATTAGTTTCACCTGATTCTACCACAAATTATTTTGTAAACGTTTATGATGCTAATGGTTGTGCTTCAGCTATTCCTGGAAGTGTAATGATTTATGTTTATCCACCGATAACAGTGAGTGTTTCAAGTGACGTGGTTATTTGTCAGGGCGATGTTTATTCTATCAACGCTACTGCTCAGGGTGGAAAGCCTCCTTATACATACATCTGGAATATCGGAAGTGGTAATCCTAATCTTGTAACACCTATTGATACTACGACTTATACTGTAGAGGTTCATGACGCCTGTGGAACTCCTCCTGCAACCGCTTCAATGACAATTTATGTTCAGGATCCTCCTCATATTATCCGTGAACCAAGATTCCAGAAAGGATGTGTACCTTTGCTTGCTAACTTTGATTGTTTAATAGATCCGGCTTCTCAACCAGTAACATATTCGTGGAACTTTGGTGATCCAAGCACAGGATTGTTAAATACTTCTACCGACAGCATGCCTTCACATATTTATGGAATTCAAGGGGAATATAATGTAACGCTAACTTTAACCTCAACTTTTGGTTGTCAGACCACACAGATTTACAATAACTTGGTTCAGGTTTATCCTTTCCCGCAGGTAGATTTCTCTTACAGCCCGACTGAAAATATTTCTGCAATAAATGGTGACGTTTGGTTTGCTGCAGAAACAGAAGCAAATAACCAGCTGATTTGGAATTTTGGTGATGGGGCTGTTGCTTCCGGTGTGATGAATCCAATGCACACCTATAATCAACCGGGTGTTTACGAAATTTTACTTATTGCTAAAAATGGAGAGGGGTGTGCTGATACTGCAATTCATGCATTAAAGGTAAACGAAGTGTTTACATTGTGGGTTCCTACAGCATTTACTCCGGGAAGTGGAAACGGTAACGGATATTTTTATCCCCGAGGATTAGGAATAGATTCAAGTGATTATTATTTTGCAATCTTTGATCGCTGGGGACAAGTGATATTTGAAACGCATATTTTCCCGCCAGCTACAAACTTAACCCCAAGTGAAGTAATGACTTTGGCCGCTACACAATTACAGTGGCAGCCGGGAGGTTGGAATGGAGGGTACAATAATGATCCTACAAAACTAGTCCCGGTAGGAACTTATACATGGTATGTAAAGATTAAAGAAAAAGACGCCGGATATATTCACGAAAAAACAGGACCAGTTACTGTCATTAGATAAATAAAAAAGGCTACCATTTGGTAGCCTTTTTTATTTACTGCTTGGAAACTTTATTCGATGTATGAGTTTTTTTCTTAACTTTTATTAGAAAAAGCCTGCCTCATTATCAAACTTTATGAGATAACCCAGATTTGTAAACTGCTTTTTCCGGCGTTATACAATGATAAGATTATTGCGAAGCATGGATCTTAATATATAGTTTGCCCAAGCCAGACTCTTTTTAAAAAGAACATTTAATATTAATTGTGCTTACGGAAAGAAGAATTTGAATTAAAATTTTGCACAAGGTATTATTTTAGAACGATGCTTCTTGGGTTTTTGTGGATTGTAGAATTGATAAATCAATGAAAATTCGTTACTGCCTCCTGTTCTGTATGTCTGCCATGAAATTGTAAAATCATAACTGTAAGCAACTTCTAACGTTTTAAATCTGATTCCGGCAAGAAAACAAATTGCATCATTATTTGGATATCCGACTTTATAATGCTTAAACCATGGAATTCCTCTGTAGTATATCCCTGCAAAATAATCGGGTGTTTTATAAATAGCGCCAATATCTGCCTGGTCATATTTTGCCTGGAATTTATATTGAAATAGTCCGATAATTACAGGTTTATCCGTTTTTTTTCCTGACCCTCCTTTGTCAAAGACAAAGAATGTTTTAGCTGCATGAATGGAATATTTTACAGGCAAACGACTATTATAACCAAGGTACGATTGATTTGGCTTATTTAAATGGACAATGGTAATGCCTACATAATGATTCATTGAATATAAAAGAGCTCCAAAAGAGA
>CAZDUU010000460.1:0-2581 GCA_964508675.1 uncultured Bacteroidales bacterium
GCCAATGCCCGCTGGCTGGCGTTGATTTCAACCGGTAAGGTGATAAAGCTGAACAAAGTAGTCATGGCAAATAAAATGATACCTGCCAGCATGAGGTAGGGGAATGATTGAAGTAAGATAATGCCTGCAAGCAATACCCATTGTACCCATTGTGAAGCAAAACTTACGATCGGTACTAATGTTGAGCGCATTTCGAGAAAAGCATATGCGTGTGCATGCTGAACAGCGTGGCCGCATTCGTGCGCAGCAACAGCAGCAGCAGCAACATTCCTTCCGTTGTAAACATCCGGGCTCAGATTGACAGTTTTAGTTGCGGGATTGTAATGGTCTGTGAGTTGGCCGGGAACAGAAACGACTTTTACGTCAGAAATTCCATTGGCATATAACATTTTTTCGGCAATTTCTTTCCCGCTTAAATTTTGATTTACGGGAATTGAAGAATATTCGCGAAAACGGCTTTTCAATTGAGCTCCGATGAGCCAGCTTATAAGCATGAAAACGCCAAAAATAATCCAAATAGGTCCTATTACCATAGTTTTAAAATTTTAGGTCAAAGATAAATCAAAAAGGTGACCAATCAAATGAATATGACAAAATGTCAATGATTTATAACGACTTTTTTAGAATATTTAAAGTTTTCGTTTTCAATTTTAAGTTCGTAAATGCCATTGGGTAATTGGCTTAAATCCAGATTAAAATTGCTTTCTGTGCTTTCTCTGCTTATGACAGTTTGCCCGAGTGCATTAACAAGAATGATGTTTTTAGTGCCTTCAGGTAGCGAATTAATGTTTAGATTTTCTCTAACAGGATTTGGGAAGAGGAAAATATTATCGATTATATTTGAGTTAACATAAGTTGCCGGATTATAATGGATTTCGATGGTATAGGCCATTCCGTTTTTGGTAATTTTAGTCACATGACTTTTTAACCCGTTTGAAAGCCAGTAGTATTCGTAACTGGCAGGTCTGTTTATATTATAACCAAATCCAAACGACTCGCTGTAAATGGTATCTATAATATTTACTGTTTCTTTTACACGAATAGCATCGTATGTGCCAATGGGGGTGATGATAGTTCCCCATCCGTCTGCTTCATGTTTGCGGTTGATGGTTTGTCCGTAATATCCATAACTTGGAATTGTTAGCCCATAAGTGGAGATTGATGAGTCGCTGGTGCCATAAGTTAATGGCAACGCAAAATATAATTCAGGATTATCGTATCTGACAGGAGTCTGAACATTATTGATAGTTGCTCCAAACCCTGCTTTCCGATAATAGCTGCTGCCTTTTTTATAAAAATCGTAATAATCGGAAACCGTTGTTCCTGCGCCTAATGAAGGTGGAGACTGATTAATGTATGCAAGATTAGCAATGGTAAAATTGAAAATGACATTATAGACAAGAGGTGTTGAGGTTACAGAAATGATGGTATCTGCCCTTTCATTGCTAAACGTGAGCTGACTGAAATCCCAAGTCTGATTTGCTCCTGTTATGTTTGGATCAAAATTACTAATAGTTCCGGTTTTAAAGTGCAATGTGTCGTTAACTGATGGTAAATCATTTTGTGTGATGGTAATTTGGGCCTTTAGTGAGAAAGAAAGAACTATAAACATCAGTAAATTAGCAGCTTTCATGTTAGGTCTATTTAAAAAAAGCTGTCTCAAAAATAGGACATCTATAATTTGTCATTTTGAGCGAAGTCGAAAAACAGACAAATTATTAAGTCTTGAGACAGCTTCTTTTTTATTTTAATCGTTGAATTCGTATTTATTAATCAGTTCGGGCAACAACGGTTCAATGAGTGATAACATTTTCTGTTCTTTATCTTCGGAATTGTTTTCGTCAAAGGCTGTGCTATTCAAAACATCACCGTTGTTCTTTAGGTAAATCTGATTTCCTTCAACCCATACAACATGTCCACCCGGGAATAACTGGCTTAATAAAGTTTTTTCTTCTGCATAACGCGGTTCATCTAAGATGACCAAATCAGCTCCCTGATGCACTGTTCCAAAATCGTAAATATCGTTGGCTTCGTGCATAATAAGTGCAAAGTCAGCTTTGGGGTGACGAAGCATGTTTTCTACATTAGCATCGTGATTCGGGTTGTTGTAGAAATATTCGCCATTGAAATAAACACCTTTACGCGTTAAGCTGGTGAAGAAAATCTTTGAATTTATTTCGTGTAATTTTGCATTTAACAGGTTTGCAAATTCCTGGGTTACAAAGTTAGCAGCAATGATTGGAATTCTTCCATTTTCAGGACGTTTAAAATGTGAAAGAATAATTTTTCCAGGAACATCAATACTTCCACCGTAAGCAGGAGCTAAGTGCATAAATACTCCGGGACCTGCGTTGATTTCAATGATTCCAAAGTTTCCTTCTGTCCATGGTTTCGAAATATCCTGTGCTAAAACATCAATACCCATACAACGAACATTAAAATATGAAGCTATGTCTTCAACCATTTTAACATTTAGTGGGTGAATTTTTTCAGTCACATTGATAGAAACACCACCGGCGGAGATATTTGCTACACGACGTAAGGTAATGCGTTCACCGGCTTTGGGAACATCGTTTAATGT
>CAZDUU010000461.1:0-2568 GCA_964508675.1 uncultured Bacteroidales bacterium
TGCCTCAGTATGGAGCAGCAACACCTTCAGGGCATAGTATGTTTTACATTGGAATAAATTACGTGATTCTGTTGGTTTTGCAGGTTTTAGGAATTGTCGATGCACAGATAAAAATGTATATTATTCGCTTATTACATGCACTTTGGTCCATGGGAATAATATACTGGGGATATTTGATTGTACAGAAATTGAGTAATCAGAAATATGCAAAACCAGTTGCATGGATTTTATCATTGATATGGTTATTCCCTTTCCTGAGTGTTCATCAGCTTGTCGAATTTGCCTCAATTCCGTTTTTTTTGTGGAGCATTTGGCTCATAATAAAGAATGAAAAACAATCGTGGAATTATTTATTAATAGCAGGGTTTATAGGTGCATTATGTGTTTCTGTTCGCTTTCAGACATTCCTGATTATTACAGGAATCGTCCTTTCAATGATGATTCAGAAAAAATGGAAAAATGCTATTTTCTACTCAGTTGGAGCTGTCATATCCTTTGTTGTGATTCAAGGTATTATTGATTATATAATTTGGAATAGACCATTTGCAGAATTTGCCGAGTATGTCAGGTATAATATGGAAAACAAGTATAATTATTTCAGAGGAAATTGGTATAAGTTTGTATTACTTTTGTTAGGATTGCTTTTGCCACCGGTAAGCTTTTTTATATCTTGGGGATGGGTTAAATCATTCCGCAAATATTTGATTTTATCATTACCTGTTTTATTCTTTTTACTTTTTCATATGTATTTTCCAAACAGGCAGGAACGTTTCATTTTACCCATTCTGCCACTTTTTATTATGCAAGGTACAATGGGCTGGCTGTATTTTAAAGAAAAATCAAGGTTCTGGAGCAATAAGAAAACGTTCTATAAATCTTTGATAACATTTTCACTAATTTTGAATTTTATATTATTGATTCCTTTAACGTTAATGTATTCAAAGCGCTCCTACGTTGAAGCAATGACTTACTTGAAAAACAAACCAATAACATATCTGGTACTTGATGATAAAAACCATGACTCAAACCCGATCATTCCCAGATTTTATATACAGCGTTGGGACAAATACTATTCAGTTTCAGGTATCCATCCAATAACGGAATTAGCTGTAACCAAAGACTATCTTGTAAAACATGATAGAGCAATGCCTAATTATTTTCTTTTTTTCGAAGAAGAAAACCTTTCACAACGGGTAGATTCTATGAAACTGCTCTTCCCCGATATTAAATTAGATACAATTGTATATCCCGGATTTGTTGATAAAGTCATGCACTTTTTAAATGAGCATAATAAGAATCAAACGATATTTATTTATAAGAATGAGAATTTGTAATATTTTAATAGCACTTCTTTTTTTAGTTACATTAAGCAATGGGCAAACCTCTGTAAAAATAGCTTTGCTTAAATATAACGGAGGAGGCGATTGGTATGCCAACCCAACATCATTGCCTAATTTGATTAAGTTTTGCAATAAGGAATTATTCACCAATATAAATCCTGAACCGGCAACGGTTGAAGCAGGAAGCGCTGATATTTTTAATTATCCTTTTGTTCACATGACAGGCCATGGTAATGTGTTTTTTACTCCCCAGGAAGTTCAAAATCTTAGAAACTACCTTATCGCTGGCGGGTTTCTTCATATTGATGATAATTATGGAATAAATGATTTTATTCGCAAAGAAATGAAAAAAGTTTTCCCGGAATGTGACTTTGTTGAATTACCATTTTCGCATCCTATATATCATCAAAAGTTTTCTTTTTCCAAGGGACTTCCTAAAATTCACGAACACGATGGTAAAGCACCACAGGGATTTGGAATATTTTACCAGGGACGTTTAGTTTGTTTTTATTCATATGAAACGGATTTAGGCGATGGATGGGAAGATACAGACGTACATAATGATTCTGAAGAAAAACACATGGAAGCACTAAAAATGGGTGCTAATCTTTTACAATTTGTATTTGGTAGATAAATTTCTACATTTCATCTAATAGTGTTAACTAAACTTAAAAAGTATTAATATATTTGCAATTCTATATATGTTACTATTTATGATTAGATTGTTACTGTTTGCTTTGCTTATTTTTGCAGCTATTACTGCATGTAAAAATGAGAACGAAGAAGATTATTTTGGAGTAAAGAAAGGAACAGATTCAACTTCCTGCGATACGTTATACGTTACTTATGAAAAGCAAATTAAACCTATGATGGACTATAGCTGTGTTTATTGTCATATGAACGAAATGGTAGTTGGTTGTGATTTGGATAATTATGAAAATACCATCGATTATGTGAGCAGAACCGGAAATAAATTGTATGATTATGTGAAGAATAATGATCATCAGGGGGTTATACTTGACTCATGCTCACTTAAGCAACTTAGTAAATGGGTGAAGAATCCAGCACCTTAATTGTAATATTATTAAAAAAATAATATATACCTTTCTCTTAGCTAGTTTTAGCTCTTTTATTTTTGCTCAGGATGATATCCCTGTAGATAATACGTTAATAGGTGAAAGCAATGAAATAGTCGAAAAAGTATTTCCGACTATACAAATATTTAATC
>CAZDUU010000462.1:0-2562 GCA_964508675.1 uncultured Bacteroidales bacterium
ATTGGCATTGAAATAAAGGACACTAAAAACGGAACCGAATGGAAAATAAAATAAAAGCATCGTCGCTCTGGTTTGTTCTGTTGCTTTCGTGGATTGCGTTTTCGTGCAATCACAACGAGAATACCACGAATAATAACCAGACTACAAACGATAGCAACCAAGCTGTTACAGCTAATACCATTGTTGTTGAAACTCCCGAATACGGGAAAGTTTTTTCCAGAGGCGATAAAGTGGAATTTAAATTTGCAGACCTTTCGCTGAAAGAAAACGACAGTCTTACGGTATCTGTAAATAATAAACCTGTCAGCAATTATAAAATTGAAAACGGAGCATTGATTTTACTGACCGATAGTTTAAATTCCGGCAAGAACAGAATCAATGTAGAATTGATTGTTTCAGGAAAATCCAAACTGGCTCAGACCATGATTGTATTAAAAGCTTCAGCAGCTCCGGTAGAGTATTCGTACAAAGTGGTGGCCCGTTTTCCGCACGATGACAAATCTTATACGCAGGGACTGGAATTTTACAAAGGCATTATGTACGAAGGAAGCGGTCAGTATGGCGAATCGGCCCTTCGTCGTTATAAACTCGAATCAGGCGAATTGCTGCAAACTTACAGTCTTCCCAGTAATGTGTTTGGTGAAGGAATTGTGATTTATGATAATAAAATTTATCAGTTGACATGGCAATCGCACATTTGCTATGAATACGATCTGGCCACATTCAAGCTTTTGCGGACATTTGAATTTAATACCGAAGGCTGGGGACTGGCAAAATATAAAGATTTTCTTGTGATGAGCGATGGCTCCAATACATTGTATTTTCTTAATCCCGAAACATTTACCGAAGTTAAGCGGCTGGAAGTTTACAACAATGTTGGGCCGGTGGTTTATCTGAATGAACTGGAGCTTATCGACGGAAAAATTTATGCAAATGTTTATCAGACCGATGATATTGTAATAATCAATCCAGAAACCGGTTTTGTGGAAGGCATAATTCACTTAAACGGCCTGCTTGACCAGAAAAAAGTAAAACGTGAGCCTGATGTACTGAACGGAATCGCTTACGATCAGGATAAAAAACGCCTGTTCCTGACCGGAAAATACTGGCCCGAAACGTATCAGGTTCAAATATTTCCCAAAAAATAGCTTATGGAAGAAATAAAAATGGTGGATTTATATAGCCAATATCTTGAAATTAAACAGGATATTGATGCTGCTATTCAATCCGTAATAGATAAAACCTCGTTTGTAAAAGGAGCTGAAGTTTCTGCATTTGAAAAGGAACTGGCAGCATATCTTTCTGCAAATCATGTTATTTCGTGTGCAAATGGTACTGATGCGCTTCAGATTGCGCTTATGGCTCTGGAGTTAAAACCGGGCGATGAGGTCATTACTTCAACGTTTACCTTTATTGCAACGGCCGAAGTAATTGCTTTGCTTCAGCTAAAACCTGTTTTGGTTGATATTGATCCTGAAACGTTTTTGATTAAAACAGAAGATATTGAACCTAAAATAAATTCGAGAACGAAGGCCATTATTCCGGTACATTTGTTCGGTCAGTGTGCTGATATGGAAGCAATTATGGAAATTGCCCGTAAGCATAACCTTTATGTTGTGGAAGATGTAGCACAGGCTTTGGGAAGTGATTATTATTTCAGCAACGGAACTAAAGCAAAAGCAGGAACCATAGGCCATATAGGTTGTACATCGTTTTTCCCCTCAAAAAATCTCGGATGCTTTGGCGATGGTGGTGCGCTTTATACCAACGACGAAGTTTTGGCAAAAAGAATTCGTTCAATTGCCAATCACGGAATGACTCAACGCTATTACCACGATCATATCGGTGTCAACTCACGTCTCGATTCTATGCAGGCAGCTATTTTATCAGTAAAACTGAAAAAGTTGGACCGATACCATCAGAAACGCCAGGAAGCTGCGGCATATTATGATACAGAATTGTCGAATGTAAACTGGTTGCAGATTCCCAAAAGAGTAAAGCAGAGCAATCATATTTTTCATCAGTACAGCATTGTTGTGAAAGATAATTGCCGCGATGAGTTGCGAAAATATCTTGAAGAGCATAAAATTCCTTCGATGATTTACTATCCGGTACCTATTCACCAGCAAAAGGCTTATCAGAATTATTTGTTCGATACTGAAGCTTTTCCGGTTGCCAATACTATAGCACAACATATTTTATCGCTGCCAATGCATACCGAAATGACCAATGAACAATTATCGTATATTTGTGAAATCATTAAGAAATTTAAGTCTTAGTTCAATGAACAAACCTGTCGTTATATTGTTTTTCATTGTTTTGGCTTTAGCTTCTTGTCAAAGTAGCGATAAACCCGAAAATGTTCCTCAGGTTCAGGTGAAGACCTATCCTTTTTATAAAGACTTATTTGAGCTAAAGGTGGATAGCATTCCCCAGGATATTCCGATGATGATTCAGAAATACAGCCCGTTTTTTGAACTCTTTGGCTCCAATGTGATTCACATTGGTTTCCCCGAAGAACAGCGTTTTGGCACACTGCTTCAGCAATTTGTCTCTGATTTT
>CAZDUU010000463.1:0-2556 GCA_964508675.1 uncultured Bacteroidales bacterium
TGCCACTTTACGGTTAGCCAGAAGCATAAATTCTTCTATAAGCTTGTTAGAGTCTTTGGTTTCTTTAAAGTAAACACCGATAGGATTTCCGTTGGGGTCCAGCTTAAATTTAACTTCAATCTTATCGAAAGCAACTGCACCTTTTTCGAGACGACGTTTTCTTAGAATTTTTGCCAGTCTGTCAAGTGTAATAAGTTCTTCGGCCAGTTCGCCTTTTTGTTCTTCAATAATTTTTTGTGCTTCTTCATATGCAAAGCGCCTGTCGCTTTTTATAACGGTTTTTCCAAACCATTCTTCTTTAATATTTACATTTTCGTCAACGGTAAATACTGCTGAGAAACAAAGTTTTTCTTCGTTGGGACGCAAAGAGCAGACATTATTTGAAAGTTTTTCGGGAAGCATGGGTACTACTCTGTCAACCAGGTAAACAGATGTTGCACGTTTATAAGCTTCTTCTTCTATAACGGAGCCTTCCTTAACATAGTGACTTACATCTGCAATGTGAACACCAATTTCCCATAAGTCGTTATCTACTTTCCTTATTGAGAGTGCATCATCAAAGTCTTTTGCATCAGCAGGGTCAATTGTGAACGTGAGTATTTTTCTGAAGTCTCTGCGTTTTTTATATTCTTCCTGCGGAATTTGATCCGGAATTTGTTCGGCAGCCTTCTCTACATTTTCGGTAAAACGGTTGGGCAAATTAAATTCTGCAAGTATTGCATGCATTTCAGTGTTGTGTTCACCGGCTTTGCCTAATATTTCGATTACTTCACCAACAGGATTTTTACTACGTTCGGCCCATTCTACAATCCGAACAATAACTTTCTGTCCGTGTTTCGCTCCATGAAGATTTTCGAGTGGGATGAAAATATCGTAAGGATATATTTTGGCATCTGTCACCAGAAATGCAAATGAATGTGATATTTCTAATGTGCCGACAATAGTTTTTTGTGATCTATCAATAATTTCAACAACAACTCCTTCAAGAAATCCTGATTTTTTTTGTGCAAAAAGACGGAGTTTTACTTTATCTCCCGGGAGTGACTTGTTCAAATATCTCGGGTAAACACTTATTTCTCTTCCAGTATTATCGTCCAATACGGTTCCAATGCCATGCGGGTTGATTTCCATAATGCCGATAACAGTTCCTGTATCGGATTTAAGACGGTATTTTCCTCTTTGTGCTTCTTCAAGGAATTCCTGACGTGTTAACTCTTCCAGAGAAGCCAGTATTTCGTATTTTTCAGAAACATTGGTTATTTGAAGCTGTTTGCTGACTTGTTTGTAATTCAGTGCCCTGCCGGGATTATTCATAAAGAATTCCTTCACTACATTAATAAGATTTGAGCTTTGTTTTTTCTTGGTTGTCATAGATTTTTTTTCAAAGATAATTTAAAATATTGGCGTATAGTAAGGAGGAAATATAAAATTAAAGAAAAATTAACCATTCAGAACTTTACTCAGGGCTTCTTTTGCCGCCTGTTGTTCTGCTTCTTTTTTGGTTATTCCTTTTCCTTTTCCCCATTCTTGCCCTTTAATAAGAATTTCCGCTGTGTAACCCTGCTGTTTATTGGCTAACATGGTTGGTTCGCACTTAAACTCGATGGAAACATGCTGTTTTTGTGCCCAGTCAATAATTTGACCTTTGTAGTTGGTATCATTTTCTATCAGATCCTGAAGGTCGATATGAGGCTGAATAATTTTTTGTAGTACAATTTTTTTTGTAAAGTTGTAACCTTTGTCAAGGAATATTGCTCCAATAAATGCTTCCAATGCATTTCCAGGTATGTTGGAAGATAGAATGTCGAGATCGGGTTGTTGCTTAATCACTTTTGTAAGGTTAAGTTTTATAGCTAGATCGTTTAACGAATGACGGCTGACAATTTTTGCTCGTAGATTGGTAAGGAATCCTTCATTTTCGTTGACATACTCATTAAAAAGATATTCGCCAATGATTGTATTTAATACGGCATCTCCCAAAAATTCAAGTCGTTCGTTGTTTATTGAGAAGTCTTTATTGTGGTATAAAGAAGCCGACTTATGTGTTAAAGCCAGTTCATATAAAAAAATGTTTTTAGGTATGTACCCAAAAACATTCCTTATAAATATCGAAAGAGGATGATGATAATTTTTATTGAGAAAAGAGAACAAGTGTCTAGTTTAATTTTTTAAATAATATACATGCATTATGGCCACCAAATCCAAATGTATTGCTTAAGGCATAATTAACCGTTCTTTCCTGTGCTTTATGTAAGGTTAAGTTAAACCTGGGGTCAATGTTTTCGTCTTGTTCTTTGTGATTGATAGTAGGAGGAACAATATTATGTTGCATAGCCAGAATGGATGCGATAGCTTCAACAGCTCCGGCACCACCTAATAAATGTCCATGCATTGATTTGGTAGAGCTGATGTTCAATTTAAAAGCATGTTCACCAAATACCTGATGAATTCCTTTTAATTCGGCAATATCTCCAAGTGGGGTGGCTGTTCCATGAACATTAATATAATCTAATTTGTCGGGGCTTATTTTAGCTTCTTTAATAGCCATTCCCATAA
>CAZDUU010000464.1:0-2554 GCA_964508675.1 uncultured Bacteroidales bacterium
TATTGAATCATACCCTAAGGCAGAATAACCTGCTTGGTTCCCAATATAAATATTATCATATCCGCGAATATTATTATAACCAGCTTCTTTTCCAATGTAAATATTTGATGATGAGTTTGTTTTATATCCCGCATAATTTCCAAGCAAAATGTTCTCATTCATATAATTATATCCGAGATATCCGGTTTTATAACCGATACAAATATTTGAATTGCCTGTATATAAGGTTCTTCCGGCTTGATAGCCTAAAAATAAATTGTAAAGACCACCATTGATATTTTCACCTGCATTATGTCCAATAAAATAATTGCTTGGTGTCAGGTTCATATAACTTGTGGATGTGCCGCTGCTGATATCTCTGACCCCAAAACCCCCGTTAGTGCTTTCTGTATAAATTCTTGAACTGTCAGGAGCTACTCTGAGATAGCTATTGCTGTTAGATTTAGTTTGTGATTTGGCATTAACTGCAAAGGAACCTTTATTAGTCTTTGTTGCACTATTGGATACAAAAACCTGTACACTATCCTGATATACAATAAACACAGGAATTCCGTTTCTGTCGCGAACTTCAAATAATACATTGGAAGTATCACCCTGAATAGTTACTTTTCCATTGGGCGCAGTTAAGCCAATACCTACGTGGCCTGCATTATTATTATAGATGTTACTTCCACTGATTGTCCAAATAGTATCAGAAACAGATTTGCCAGATAAAAGGGCATAGGGAACACTTAAAAGTTGTGTTGTTCCCATGTCGGTATAATTACTTCCTCCTGTAATATCAACTTTTACATTGATAAAATGAAGAGCATTTCCCCATTGGATATTTGAGAAGTTTCCCTGAACTACAGTCCCGTTACCAATGGCAAGATTTACCAAACCAAGATTATTGGTTGAAGTTTGCTGGGTTTCAGTGTACATAATTGTGCCTGTAGCACTGTTTTCTAAAATATTGAATTGAAACGAAACCGTTTGATTCTGGACAATGTTTCCCTGGGCGTCACGTACCACTGCCTGATAAGAAAAGCCCTGAGGAACCTGTGCGTTCAAATTGAAGTTTACAAAAAGTAAACTTACAGCAATTAAAACAAAAATCTTTTTCATAGTTTATGGTCTTTATTTTTTTATGATTTCATATGTTTTGGCGGTTGAGGTTTCAGGTAATTCAATCGTGATGAAATATTTACCTGCCGCAAAAGATTGCATATTATAACTTACAGTAGATTTTGGCAAAGTTGTGATATTATTTTTCTGGATTTGTTTACCTGCTGCATCCAAAAGTAAAATGTTAGCTTTTAATTCCTTTTCAGAATCAAATGATATTTGCAGCTGATCTGAAGTAGGGTTTGGGAAAATAGTGATGTTTGGAAGTGTGTTTTGATATTGAGGCAAGAGAGTTATGTTATAATGGGGCTGTTGATATCCTTGTGTGAGAATGGTGGTGCCATCGGTTGCTGTTTGAATAACCGGCTCACCAATAGTATAGCTGATTTGTGCATTGGATTGCTGACTGGTATTGCCACCTGTAGCTATAACCTGAGGGGTTGTCTGTTGTGAAAAAGCTTCAACAGAAAAAGCTGCAAAAAGGATTAAAATGAAATTTTTCATAACAAAGTTTTTTATAGTTAAAATAAGTTAATTACTATTTTAATGCAAAGGTAAGATAATTTTGTAATTATCCAAATTACCAATAAGTTATAACATTTATATTAAATAAGTAACTAAGAAGTTGTTATAAAATATGTTATAAGAAAATGTTAATAACTGGTTGAAAAGTTAAATAAAATTGTTAATAACTTTGGGTTCTTTGTGTTTCCAACGCCTATGAGACCATAACCAATGATCAGGCCTTTGGATAATATCGTTTTCGAGTATTTTCATGTATGTTTTAGTAATATGGCCTGGTATTTCCTTTTGAGGGTCTTCGAAAAGTGTTTTAAAAGTTATGGAATAATAACCTCTTTTTACTCTGATAATCTGGATATATACCAAAGGCATGTTAAATAAATGTGCATATTTCTCAGGACCATGCAAACATGCGGTTGGTTGATTAAGGAATGTTGTCCAGACCGATTTATTGATATTGGATGGACTTTGGTCGGCAACTAGTGCAAATAAAATTTTTTTATGTTTGTTTTCTTCAAACGATTTATAGGTATTTTGAATGGAATACAGATAAATGCCAAAGCGTGCGCGATTTTTTCTTATATATTTATCCAGGTATTTATTCGACAAGGGTTTGTATAAAGCTGCAGTTTCCTGTTTTAATCTTAAAGCTGCTAAGAGAGCCGCCCATTCCCAGTTCCCGTAATGTCCCAGTACCCCTATGATACCTTTATGGTTTACAAAATGTTGGTCCATTACTTCTATATTTGTTGTGACAATGTGCTTTTGAACTTGTTTTTTTGTCATGCTGAAACCTTTGATTGTTTCAACCATCAGGTCAGAAATATTTCGATAAACAGGGAATAACTGGCTTTTGATTTTTTTTTCATCCCAGTCGGGAAAAGAATTTCTTAAATTCTGAATAATTACTTTTTTCCGATAACCTATA
>CAZDUU010000465.1:0-2536 GCA_964508675.1 uncultured Bacteroidales bacterium
AAACATGTTCTTTTTCCAATAAAATCTGCTTTGTTTGTTCAGATGGACAAATAACTAATTTAGAAAGTTTATTTATCCAATTATCATATTTAACAGCCTGTTTGTGATACAAATGATGAATATCGGACTGATGACGTGTGTGAATCCTGTTCTTTATCCCAAGTATCCAACAAGATGTCAATGTTATCAAGGATGCATCAAATAATTGAGCATGAACAATATCCGGTTTTATCCTATTTAAAATTAATATTGTCTTGTATAAGGCACGCAAAATCTGGTATTTATTCTTATAATGAACTAAATAACAATTTATTCCTAAAGAAGAAATATCATCTTGGATGGGAGTAACCTCATTATTATAAAAAATACAACTTAGTTCAAATTTCGATTTGTCAATATGCTTTGCATACCAATAAAACTCATTAGCATGTCTTATACAGGAAAAAGAAGCAACTACTTTAATTTTTTTCTGCATATTCTTTATAGCCTTTCCAGATATAAGCTCCCTCCAATGCTTTGAAAATCTTAAATGAAACAGAATCAAACACATTGGAATTTAATAACTTTGTTTTATATAAGAATAGAAAATCAATTTGATAAATTACTCTATAAATAATTCTTTTAAATAAATTATGTTTAATAAGATATTGCGTATCACCCATTTCTTTTACATAAACGGCTCTTGTTGCTCCCTCGCGATACCTACGCTGAAGCCAGCTTAATGGAGAAATCCTGTCTTCTTCGTTATGAAAAATCAAAAACTGAGTATTTAATAATACTTTTATTCCAGATCTATTTATTCTTTGCGAAAAATCGAAGTCTTCAAAACCGGCAAATGGAAATTTGTCATTGTATCCGGATATTTTATTGAAATTTTCTTTAGTAATTGCCAGCCCATAAGAAGCCAAATTAGGTGTGATAAACTCACTATTTTCAGCCCAGTCACAGCCTTTCATCCAGCCTTTCATTTCAGTATAACCAATATGGATCAAATAACGGCCAAAATTACTTTTCCTGCATTCTGACATCAGTTCTTCAGAAAATCTCCAATGAATATTTAAGCAGTATTGTTCTGATTTTATCTTGTCCTGAAAAAAACTTAAATAGTACATTGCTGCATTTTCAGTTAAAAGCATATCATCATCCAAAAATAATAAATTATCATACACAGATCTTGATACACCTAAATTTCTTGCAGAAGCGACACCATTCCCCTCATTTTTTAAAATTTTTACTTCCGGCTTATTGAAAAAAACATCGTACTCACCATCATTAATTACAATTATCTCGTAATTTGATGTAATTTTAGGCAAAATTTCTAATGCCCTATCAATGGTTTTCAGAACAATTTTATTTCTATTCTTTGTAGGTATAATAAGACTAACGCCCATTAGATATAATTTGTTTCAAAGATATAAAAATTTGCATAATGGTAGTATATAGAGAAGGTGTTGACTTATTATCAGTTTGGGATATTATCTTACCTCCAATATATTTATTTATTATTTTTGGATATGCATTTATAGTTAAAGCTCAGAAAAACAGAACAAATCCTGAGTATAAGTATTACACCACAGGATTACTTTTAAAAATAATAGGAGGGCTGGCATTTGCTGCAATTTATTTATTTTATTATGGAGGAGGCGACACAACATTATATTTTCAAAGTACTGAAGCATTATTAAACCTAGCAGATGTGAATTTTTCCAAATTCTTCAGCATTCTGCTAGGGCACCTGACTCCTGAGAATGCAAGTCTTTTTGGGCAGGAAATTGGATATAATTATTATTATCAGGACTTCCAGTCATATTCAGTTGTAAGATTTTCAAGTATTTTTGTTTTCTTAGCAGGGAAAAGTTATATAACATCAACAATACTTATATCTGCATTTACTTTTATTGGACCATGGAGTCTTTTTAAGCTTTTATATAACAGATTTCCTTTAGATAAAAAGGCCATTGTCTTTTCAATGCTATTAATTCCCTCTTGTTTGTTTTGGGGAAGTGGTCTGCTTAAAGATTCTTATACATTGATGGCTACCTGTTTACTACTTGTATCTTTCTATAATATTGTCATTCTTCAAAGAAAAGTATTCAAAAATGTTCTTTTAATGATTTTTGCGTCTTTTATTTTACTGTCAATCAAACCATATATATTCTTTGCTATGATGGGAGCATTTATTCTTTCCTTAATACAACGTAACGTATCTGTAATAAAGAATACTATTTTAAGGACAACAGTTGTCCCATTTATTGTTGCAGTAATTGCATTTGGGGGAATTATGTTAATGTTAAAGATGGGAGAAACTGTTGGTGGCCATTACTCTTCTTTAGATAACATGCTTGAAAAAGCTGCAATTAATCAACAAGATTTAAAACAAGCATATTATGGAGGAAATTCATTTGATATTGGCACCTTTGAACCGACCATCCCTGGCATTTTATCAAAAATGCACTTAGCAATACTTGCAGGATTATACAGGCCATACTTATGGGACAGTCGTAACCCTGTAATGTTAATTTCTGCCATGGAAAAC
>CAZDUU010000466.1:0-2519 GCA_964508675.1 uncultured Bacteroidales bacterium
GCACATCGTTATTGTGAAAAACAAAATTTCCATTTAAATCTTTAATTAAATAGGGATTGTTTTGTAGTTGAAAAGAGGCATCGTTTATTTTCACATTGCCTCTTACAATTGCATTGCGATAATCAGAGGCTTTGATTTCTGAGAGATTATTTATTTTTACAGTGTAATTTAGTCTTAAAGAGATTTTTCCCTGTAAAACAGTAAAGGTATCAAGAGTTAGCAGAGATTTCCATTGTGCAAGGTCTAATCCGCCTTCTACCTGTAGTTTGACTAAGGGCGATGCAAAATTATAAATGGAAAAACGCCCATGGAAAATACTATCGTTAATAATAGTATAAAAGGTATCTATTGTAAAAGAAGTTGATTCGAGATTTTGCTTGAGACCATTATCAAAACTGCCCTTTATGGATAAATTGCTGAGGTGAGTATTCGCATTTTTAAGTTGTGCATTATTCAGACTGAAAAAAACTTTTACCCTGGGGCTTACATTGTAATTCAGACCGCCGTTGATATCGGCATTGAAATCTATATCTCCATCAGAATCAATGTTTTTAAAATAATCTTGGTATTTATCCGGCAGACTTGAAATGAGGTCTTTTATTGATTGTTGTTTTCCGCTGATTTTGAAATTAATGGCATCAGTCTCTTCATTTGCCTGATAGGTCCCGCTGACGGTAAGGTCAATATTACCAAGTGAAATGACTCCTTTTCTTACAGAATATTCGTTATTATGAACATCAATTTCTACCTTAATAGCAGCCTCGTCTGTTTTGATGTAATTTACTTTTTGAATCATGAATTTTTTAAGGCCTAATTCTCCGTGTGTTGTAAGGCTAAAGTCGTCTTTATAAAAATCGCCGGAAAGCTTAAAATCTTTTGTAAAAACATCCATTTCCATTTCATTCGTGGCATTGAGAAACAGAACATCGGTATTTACAAATTTTAGCTTTTCGAGATTTATGTTCATACTGTCACTGGAATTTTGTCCACTTTCTTTAAAGACAGAAAAGTTGTTTTTGCCTTTCTTATCAATGCAAAGCAGAGCATTGGCATCATCCAGTTGAATTGCCCTCAGATTATATTTTTTATGCAATGCCTGCCATAAATCGAACTGAAGAAAGATGGTTTTAGCTTTTAAAAGTGTGTCGGTGGTTTGCTTAAAGTCTTTTACAGCATAAGTTTTACTCGATTTTACAACAACATCTCTCAATATGATAGTAGCATCAGGAAATTTTCGAAAAATGGAGAAATCAACTTCTTTGACCTGTACTTCTGTATTTAAATATGAATTAAGCTGCTTAATGGCATATTGCTTTATTTCGTCGCTATAGATATAGGTAAGCACTACTCCTGACAATAAAACAGTTAAAATCAGGATGATCAAAATGATAAAAAAACGTTTAATGAATTTACCGGCTTTCATAATGGTTGCAAGTTATAAAAACGTCAGGAGAGTACAAAATAGTGTTTATAAAGTATAAGATAACACTAAAAATCATCATAAAAGTTTCCAAATGTTGTCTTTAAGCTTAAATAAATATAATTTTCTTTGGCACTTTCTTTTCTTTGCTGAAATCCAAGAACCAATTGCGTGCGTGACGGAGGATGCACAACAAAACCTGCTTCTATTTTATATTGAAATACATGTGATAAATTTTCTAAAGGAATATTTTGCGAGGCATATATTAGCGAAAGCCTTTTTACATTTGCGCCGTAATGAGCATCATTTACTTTAACGCTTAGGAACACACGTTTATATTGATAATGCAACATAAGTGTTTTTTCCGTAAAATTGTTTCCTAAAACATGTGCTATGGGTTCATTATGTTGTGAAAAGCTTTCTTTGTCATCGGTTCCTACATACATAGCGTTTGAAGCATAGTTATATTCTGCCAGTAAAAAAAGATTTTTGAGATTAAATGGTTCGTTAATTTTTATTCCGCATTGCCAGGCTGTTTTATTGGCTGATAAACTGTCATTTTTAGATTTTAAATCGTCAATTGCAAACTGTCCGTATATTTTTAATTGAGGTAAAAGGCTGATTTGTGTCTGTGTGCCGAGCATTACATTTTTACTGCTATGCAACCCGTAAAGAAGGAAGTTACTTAAAATAACGGGTGAGCAAAACTCTTCAGGCGGATGGTTATTATTCAATGACATGGCATTGAAAAGGGTGTTTTCAAATATTCCGAGTTCCCATTGAGGTAAAATATTATAACTTAACAAATGCTGGCTGCTGTATTTTCGTGAATAGACCTTTGTTCGATTATCAAAAGCCGATGCACTTTGAAAGACGGCATAGCCAGCTGAATATTGGAAGCGTTTATACGTATAAGCCACCCGAAATATCGGATAATCTAATGGGGCATCACTTAAAAGTACAGAGCGATAACCATAACCAACAAATTGACGTGTATGTCCCAACAAAAATTGAAGATTTTTTGTAGCCTGATAATTAATATAACCGGATGCCTGTGAAAAGTCGTAACCATTTATTTTAAATGCTCTTGCTCGTCCAC
>CAZDUU010000467.1:0-2510 GCA_964508675.1 uncultured Bacteroidales bacterium
AGACTATTTTTTAAATGTATATTTTGTCAGTCGTTTATCTCCTGTTTTATTCATTATGGCTTCATCAACACCGTATTTTAAATCTCTGCTTGCCGTGGCTGTTGATATATTTTTAAAATAACGTAAATATTCCTGCCTTGTAAAGCTGTCTATTTTAAATAAATTTTGTGCAAGCATCAGTCTGTCTTTTACACTTACATTGAAATTTTGTGTTTTTAAAAGATTCTCTAAAGCTTCTTCAATAATTTCGAGCATAAACACAATAAAAACAGTTGATTTTCCTTCATTATCAGATTTTGCTAATGAGGTATAATATTCTTCCTGTCTTTGCTGTATGATGGATTCAACCGGCAAAAATTCAAAAACAGGATATTTCTTTGTTAAAATAACGGTTTGCCATAATCTTCCCATTCTCCCGTTACCATCGGTGAAAGGATGTATGAACTCTGTTTCATAATGAAAAACGCAACTTTTTATTAATAGAATTTCATCATCGTTTTTTAGGTATTTAAATAAATCTGTCATCAGTGGCTTTACCTGTTGCCATGGTGGAGCTAAATGCGCTAGTTTCTGTCCTTTTATAATTCCTACAGATTGGTTTCTCAATTTACCCGGATAGTCAATCAAACCTCTCATTAAAATGGCATGAGCTTTACAAAAAGAATCGAGGCGGGTAGGATTAAATTTTTCGATTTGATGATAGACTTCTATGGCATTTTTTACTTCAATAATATCTTTTTCAGGTCCAATAACTTTTTTATTGTCAAAAATAGCCGTAATCTGATCTTCGGTTAAAGTATTCCCCTCAATAATTAATGAAGAATGGATTGTTTTAATTCGGTTTATTTTTCGCAGTTCAGTGGGAGGCTTTTGCAGGTTTGCAGAATTAATTTCCCCTATTTTTTCAGAAATAGAGGTTAATAGATTTAATATTTTACTATTTATTTCGTATGGTGGCCGCATTTTTTAATAGTTTGATAGTATCATTTGATACTATCAAATGTACATGTTTTTTATGAAATTACAAAATTCAATTTTATCATTTATCCATTTATTGATTTTGCAACTCATCTTTTGAGATTTCTAAATTATTGCGTAGGTTTGTGGACAATTCTGAAGATGGCTGCAAGAAATTTAATAAATTATCTGTTTGCAATACTCGGGCTGTTCAGTGCAGCTGTTATGCCTATTCATGGGGCCGGAGCTATTTATTTTGCTGTCTGGCTATTTGTCACAATATTATATTTTTTTTCGCACAAATCACTGAGTGGTACTTTGTTTACTCCTTTATGGCTTATCCTTCCGATATTTTACCTGGTACATCTGGCCGGAATGATATACACTCAAAATACAAAAAGCGGTTGGTTCGATCTGGAAGTAAAACTTTCGATGTTCATATTACCCGTTATCTTTTATTTCCAGCATAAATCACTGAACCGTCAGAATGTAAAGTATTTTAAATGGTTTTACCTGGTTTCTGTATTGGGAATCACATTGTTTCTATTTACAAAAGCAATTATTGCATACGATCAGGGAGGTGTAGCTAAATTGTACTACAACGAACTCGCTTCACCTTATCATCCCTCGTATCTGGCTATGTACGTGGTGATGGCACTGATTTTCCTGTTCGATTTCATGATAAACGAAAAGCGAATATGGCTCACGGTTTTGTATTTTATATGGATGATATATTTGCTGGGCTTTATTTTCATGCTGTCATCCAAGGCTGGGATTCTGAGCGCTCCGTTAGTTTTGATACTGGCCGGATTGCACTATATCATTAGAACTAGGAAAATGTGGATCCCGATAATTGTGATTTTGATAGCCATCCTGTTTGCTTATCAGGGAATTGAAGGTAATTCACGTTTCAGAGCTGTTGAGAATACCATTCAGACAGCAGAAACCAATACATCCACCAGCGAAAGCAATGCAGCAAGATGGCTTGTATGGCAAACGGGAATTGATATTGTAAAGGAAAATGCAATTACAGGCGTCGGCACAGGCGACATTAAAGATGTGTTAATGGCAGAATATGCCAAACGTAATATGACCGGCGCAATGGAAAAAAAGCTGAATGCCCACAACCAGTTTTTGGAAACAGCCATAGGACAGGGAGTGGTGGGGCTTCTGGTTTTGCTTTTGGTGTTTTTTATTCCGTTTATCCGGGCTTTTAAAGACAATAATATTGTCTGGATGTTGTTTCTTGTTTTAGTTGGATTTAATTTTCTCTTTGAATCTATGTTAAATACGCAGTTAGGTGTATTTTTCTTTGCTTATTTTTATTCGTTTTTCATTTTTGAACATAAACTAAAAAAAATATGATTCCTTTTTCACCACCGAGAATTGATGATAAGATAATTGCTGAAGTTGTGGATACACTGAAATCCGGATGGATTACCACAGGGCCCAAAACCAAATTATTTGAAAAAAAAGTTACTGCGTATTGCGGTAATAAAAATACAGTTGCTGTAAATTCGGCAACGGCAGGTTTAGAACTTGTGTTGCGTTGG
>CAZDUU010000468.1:0-2498 GCA_964508675.1 uncultured Bacteroidales bacterium
TATTCCACGGTGGATCTGGCAGCAGTCGTGAAGAAATCCGTGAAGCTGTTTCATATGGTGTTGTAAAGATGAATATTGATACCGATACTCAATGGGCATTCTGGGATGGAGTACTTCAATATTACAACAAGAAAAAAGATTATTTACAAGGTCAGATTGGTAATCCCGAAGGTGAAGATAAACCCAATAAGAAATTCTACGATCCCCGTGCATGGTTGCGCGAAGGTGAAAAGTCAATTATTGAACGTCTTAAAGTTGCTTTTGAGGATCTGAATTGTTTAAACAGAAACTAAAAACCCAAATTAAATGTCTTCCAAAGAAAAATGGGGAACGCGGGTAGGTTTGGTACTCGCCATGGCAGGTAATGCTGTAGGCTTGGGCAACTTCCTGCGTTTTCCTGTACAAGCTGTGCAAAATGGTGGTGGTGCCTTTATGATACCATACTTTGTTTCATTTCTATTGTTGGGAATTCCGCTTTTGTGGGTGGAATGGTCAATTGGAAAGTATGGCGGATTACGAGGTAAGCATAGCACCCCGTTTATGCTTCATAGTATGAATAAAGGCTGGCTTTGGAAGTACGTGGGCGTATTTGGAATATTTACCAATATTGCTATAGCTTCTTATTATTCTTATATTGAAAGCTGGACCATATCGTATATGTATCACAGTGTTGTAGGTACATTTAACCATATGTCTCAACATGATGTGGCTGGTTTCTTCGGAACCTATTTGGACGTTTCGTCAGCGACAACCGGAATTCCATATGAATCGCTGGTGTTTTTCTTTATATGCCTTGCATTGAATGTGTGGATATTAAGCAAAGGTCTGGCAAGCGGTGTAGAGAAAGCTTCTAAAATAGGAGTTCCGCTTTTAATCATTTTTGGAATCTTTTTAGCTATTAAAGCTTTATTATTAAAATCGGGAAGCGAAGGTGCCATTAACGATGGTGTTGTGGGACTTAACTTTTTATGGACTCCGCAATATGATTCGCTTGCTAATCCTAAAGTTTGGCTGGCTGCTGCCGGACAAATATTCTTTACGCTCTCGGTTGGAATGGGTTCTATTCAATGTTATGCGTCCTACTTAAGAGAAAAAGACGATGTGGCCTTAAACAGTATGGCAGCCGGATGGACCAATGAGTTTATTGAAGTAATTATAGGGAGCTCTATCATAATTCCGATCTCTATAGGATATTTTGGTATTGACAAAGTAACGGAATTGGTTCAACAAGGTGGATTAGGATTGGGATTCCGTTCTATGCCTTATTTGTTTGCACAGTGGGGACCTGTTCTTTCGGCAATTGCGGGGGTCGCTTTTTTTGGGTTATTGTTTTTTGCCGGAATAACATCCTCATTAGCAATGGGACAGCCCGTAATGGCATTCCTGCAAGATGAATATCACTGGAGCAGGAAAAATTCTGCATTAGCATTTGGTACTGCAACCATGGTTTTGGCATTACCTACCATATTTTTCTTTGAATACGGGGTATTTGATGAATATGATTACTGGGCAGGAACTGTCACTCTGGTTATTTTTGCTATGCTTGAAGTGATTTTATTCAGTTGGGTATTCGGAATGACAAAGGGGTGGAAGGTATTAACTACCGGTGCCGAAATCAAAATTCCAAATATTTATAAATTTGTTTTGAAATTTATAACTCCGGTAATTCTAATCATTGTATTTGTGGGGGCTTTGGTAAGGCCTGTAAATGATGACTGGTCAACTCTGTTCACTTCAAAATATGAATTACACGAAGAGTCTATTCTTGGGAAAATATTAAATAAAAGTATAATATACAATAGAGAATATTTTGCTGATACTTACTATTCCGAATGGAATGGAACAGTGTCTGACCTGAACAACAATTCAATAACGGTGACAGATCAGCAGGGAAATAATCATTCTGTAGAGCTTTCCGCTAAAGATATGCCTGTAGTACAAGTAAATCAGGAAATAAAAGCAGGCGATGCTCTTTATAATGGGTTTGTAGTAAATCACATCTTATGGATAACGTTATCTAGATTACTTTTGATAACTGTTTTTCTTTTAATAGCCTGGTTAGTACATAAAGCATACAAAAAACAAAAACATCAACTTCTATGAATACAGGAGCATTAATATTCATGTTGGTTTCAGAAGGCATTATTGCCGTTATTACAATATATTTCTTTTTGAAAGTTCTTCGTTCTAATCACGATTTTAATCAGGAAGAAAATCACGATTAAACATGAGCTTTTGGAAATTTTATTTTCAGTTTACCCGAAAGGAGCGAAACGGAATAATATTATTAGTAGCAATAATAGGTCTGATTTGGGGTGCATATGTGGGTTCAGATTATTTCTTCAAAAAGGATGTAAATGATTATCGTTCATTTGAACAAAAAGTAGATGATTTCTATAAATCGATAGATAGTGTAAAGCCACTAAAACAGGATACACATATTGTTTCATTCAATAAAGATACTTGCATCGTAGATGTCAATGCTCCCGATTTTCAGA
>CAZDUU010000469.1:0-2493 GCA_964508675.1 uncultured Bacteroidales bacterium
TAGATATGCAGCATCAAGTTTTAATTTTATAAAAAAAGGCTTTTTGACCGGTATGAGAAAAATATTATAAAGCGAAATTTTCCATTGCTCAGATGATTTGACCAGCTGGTTATATAAAGAATCCGGCATTAAGGTGTTTTTATTAATATTTCTTTTACCATATGCTGCATCAAAAGTAAAATAAGCACCACTGGAAGGCAATATAAGCTTATCGTATTTGTAAAATAAGAAATTTAAGCCGGCGTAGTTACCGCTTGTTGAAGCATACTTTTTATAGTCAATATTTGCAGAGTTAAGAACAGATGTTTCTTTCTTTTCAAAATAAACAGAAACTCCGTTAAAGCCGCTGGAATAAAATATCAATCCCGCTCTATATCTGCTATTAATATAAGTACTGTCTTGCCTGTATATATTCAATAAGCCCAAAACACCTGCCGGGTAAGAAAATATGTAAGGAACGGAGAGCTGGACATTCAATTGCTGCGACTGCTCACCTGTTTTTTTCCATATAAAATCCCATGAATCAGCATGTTTAAAAATATTTTTCAGGCTTATATTTAAGTCACCTGTAAACTTCACCTGATTCTTTTCTCCATTGGAAATGCCTATTAAGCCACTAAAACTGTTGGCACTCTGCTTTGAAAGATAAGATCTGACTTTGGCTTTTGTATCAATAAAATACAAATCTGAAGGTTTTTGCAGTCGAATAAACGGCATTGCCTTAAACTGAGCGTCTGCTTTTTTTACAATTTTTTCGGAATAAACTTTTCCCGGAACAAGTCCTGTATAAGCCATTAAAAACTTTTTTGACAGCAGCGGCTTTCCAATCAGATCAAGACTGTCATAAGTTATTTGCTGGTTATAAGAAAGCGAATAAATAAAGTTTATCTGATGCTTAATTTGATATAAGCTGTCCAGGTCTATTTCGGCAAAAGGATATCCATTGTTTTCGCATTCCTTGAGCACTTTTTCCAGATCTTTTCTTATACTATTAATTCCATTTCTCTTATACTGCTTATATTTAACCTGATATTTCCCGATACTATCTTTTAGCTGATAAGAAAAAACAGATAATTTGTCGGTCGAGAAATAAAAGGTTAGCTGATTTGAGGTCTTGACAAAAGAATCTAACTGAAGAAACAGACCTGCCTTTTCTGAAACAAAATTGTTGTAATTATTAATACTAACCTTTGTTGTTTCAAAACTGTCAACATTTAAAACAGCTTTTTTATAAAGGTTTTGGTTAATGAAAGGAATTAATTTAATAGTAGTCTGACTAATCAGAGAAAAAGGAAGTGTGAAAAAAGCAATTATATATAAAATATACTTCATTCGTTATTCATAAAGCCCTGCTCCTGTAAAACCTGTAATAATGACTGTGAAAACGCAATATTATCCTTTTTAGTATAACGTTTTTCAGTAAATATCTGGGCAAGAGTTTCGGTTTTATTTATTTCAAGCAATTCCTTCGTTAACGGCAGTGCTTCTTTTTCAGCGTAAATTCTATCTATATCTGTGACAGAGTAATCTTTATAGGTTTCATAATGAACAATTCCTTCTACCGGTAAGCGATCTGTCAATGGTGGATTTTCGTCAGGATAACCCAAAACAACTGTGGTAACAGGAACAACTCCTTTGGGCAGATGAAGAATTTCAATAATTCTTTTTGCCATATATGTTGTTGTACCCAGATAACAGATTCCAAGTCCATGTTCCTCAGCTTCCAATACAGCATTCTGAGCGGCTAAAAGTGCATCAATAGCTGCCGTAAAAAACGAAAGAAAATTATCGTATCCGGGAACTGCTTTTCTGTTTTCGCACCACTTATTAAAACGGTTAAAATCGGCAAGAAAAGTAAGTACGACAGGAGCCTGCAGCACCATATTCTGCTTAAAGTGTGCCTCCCACAATTGTTTTTTTATTTCATTATCCGTTGTAACAACAATACTATACACCTGCATATTGCCGGTAGTAGAAGCCCTGCCTGCAGCAGACAAAATTTTTTCTAAAATATCCTTTGAAACAGGATCACTTTTATATTTTCTTATCGAACGGTGATTGAATATAGGATTCATCTTTTTTTATGCAAAGTTATAGCATTTTTCATTTATAATTAACGTCTTTTTGCTGTCAAAATTTATCATTCTCAAAATATCGCTATATTTGTTAAATTTTTTCTAATGCATCTATTTTTACCCAAATACAGAAGCATAAATCTATTCACGTGCCTGCTTTCAATATTCTTACTTCTTAGCTGCACCCATCAAAACGATGAAAAGCAACACATCGAAAAAACAAGTAAATTTTCTCTTCCTGAAAACATTGACTCACTAAAAAAACTCTTAAAAAGCGCAAAGTACGATACTTTGAGAATGAGAATACTGGATGCAATATCTATAATTGAGGACAACGACAGCCTTATGCTGGTTTATGATGACAGCCTGAATAAAATGGCATTGTCATTACAAAATAATAATGATGAAAAAATAAAAA
>CAZDUU010000470.1:0-2486 GCA_964508675.1 uncultured Bacteroidales bacterium
AGCAAATCCTGATATTCGTGCTCAACGAAGATTTAAAGAGTTAAGCGACAATGGAATCACAATAAGCATTGAAGATGTGAAGAAAAATATTGAAGAACGCGATTATCTGGATACACATCGCGATATTAGTCCTTTGAAACAAGCCGAAGATGCCATTGTGATTGACAATAGTTTTATGACAAAAGAAGAACAGTTTGCATACGTAATAGATATTTTGAAAAAACATTTTCCTCATGAAGGTTGAGATTGATAAAAACAGCGGTTTTTGTTTCGGTGTAGTTTACGCAATTGAAAAGGCCGAAAAAATTCTCGACGAAGGGAAACCCTTGTATTGCCTGGGCGATCTGGTTCATAATAACCAGGAAATGCAACGCCTGGAACAGAAGGGGTTGAAGACCATTACTCACGAAGAATTTAAAAAAATGTGCGGAGTTACCGTGTTGATTCGTGCACATGGTGAACCTCCCGAAACATATGCTATTGCTCAGAAAAATAATATCCAGCTGATTGATGCGACCTGCCCTGTTGTGCTGAGGCTTCAAAAAAGAGTCAAAGAAGCATTTAAATCCGAAGAAAACAAACAAATTGTGATTTTTGGCAAGCAGGGACATGCCGAAGTAAACGGTTTGGTGGGGCAGACTGAAGGTAAAGCTATCGTGGTGAACTCTATTGAAGGACTCAGCCGAATAGATTTTCAAATACCGGTTGTCGTTTTTTCACAAACCACACAAGGCCCTGAAAAGTATAAAGCATTGATTGATGAGATAAAAAAGCGCATGACGGCGGCTGGAACTATCGGGCTCTTGTCTTACACCAATTCCATTTGCAGGCAGGTTTCCAATCGTGATAAAGAACTGAGGCTTTTTGCCAGCACTCACGACATTATTTTATTTGTGAGCGGTAAACAAAGCTCAAATGGAAAAGCACTATACGAAGTTTGTAAGTCGGTGAATGCTGCTTCATATTTTATTTCCGACTTGGAAGAAATTCAAACAGAATGGTTTTCGAATGCCAAATCAGTCGGGATATGCGGAGCGACATCAACCCCGATGTGGCTGATGGAAAAAGTTTCCGGATATGTGAAAAAACTTGGCAGCTAATATAATTTGTACTACTTTTATTCAAAAAAATATGAAAAAGCAAATTAAATCTATTGGTGTATTAACTTCCGGAGGCGACTCTCCAGGAATGAATGCTGCAGTTAGAGCAATTGTGAGAACAGCAATATATAACGATTTGAAAGTTTTTGGCATCCGGCATGGTTATCACGGCCTTATATATGACCAGATACATGAAATGAAATCATACGATGTTGCAGCTATCATACAACGAGGCGGAACTATTCTTAAAACTGCTCGCAGTAAAGAATTTATGACTCCCGAAGGAAGAAAAATGGCGTACGATAATATTGTCAAACATCAGATAGATGCTTTAGTTGTAATCGGAGGAGATGGTTCGTTCAGAGGAGCAACTGTTTTTGGCAGTGAGTATGATATTCCCATGGTTGGACTTCCCGGAACCATTGATAATGATTTGTTTGGTACTGATGTTACTATCGGATACGATACTGCCCTTAATACAGTAATTGATGCTGTGGATAAAATACGCGACACTGCAAGTTCACACGACAGAATGTTCTTTGTTGAAGTAATGGGGCGTGATGCAGGATTCCTTACACTGCATGCAGGCCTTGCCTGTGGAGCGGAAGCTGTCCTTATTCCCGAAGTGGAAAGCGACATTCATAAATTTGTTGAATATCTGGAAAACGGAAATCGTCGTAAAAAGTCAAGTAACATTATTCTGGTTGCCGAAGGTGAAAAAGAAGGCGGAGCTTTCGAAGTTGTAAAAAAACTTCAGCCTTACCTTGGTGGTTACGATGTACGCGTGTCCATTCTCGGTCATATACAACGAGGCGGGTCGCCCTCAGCATACGACAGGGTTATTTCTACCAAAATGGGAGTTCACGCTGTGAATGCACTTATTGAAGGGAATTTTGGCGTGATGGTCGGAATCAGAAACGAAAAAATAGTTTATGTTCCGATTGAAAAAGCAATAAAACTACATAAAAATGTTGACCTCGATGAGGTGAAAATGATTGATATTCTGAACGTATAGCCTGCTTATTTTGACTTTTTATCATGCCTGAACCTTTGTTTGTGAATGTTGTATTACCGCTTAAACTGGACGGTACTTTTACTTATGCCGTTTCGGAAGAGTGGTCGTTGCAGGCAGAGGTGGGGAAACGGGTTGTAGTGCAGTTTGGCAAAAAGAAAATTTATACAGCTATCATTGTTGCTGTACACCGCGACAGACCTGCTTACGAAACAAAACCTGTTATTTCTGTTTTGGATGATAAACCCATTGTAACTGCTCATCAGCTTTTACTTTGGGAATGGATAAGTCGCTATTATCTGTGTAGTATCGGTGAGGTGATGAAAGCAGCATTGCCCAGCGGACTAAAGCTCGAAAGCGAATCGGTTATCTTT
>CAZDUU010000471.1:0-2473 GCA_964508675.1 uncultured Bacteroidales bacterium
AGTTCAATCTGTAAAATCATTTTTTACTTCACAAAATTTCAATTGTTTAGAAACTCCTTACAATGTACCTTTATTAGCTAAAGATAATGGAAACTTACAAATATTACCGAACCCATCTAATGGTTTGTTTACTATGCATCAAAATGATTTTCTGAGCCCGCTGTCTGTTAAAATTTTCAATGTAATTGGTAGATGTGTTTATGAAAAGAAAATTTTGACAAATGATGAACAGATTGATATATCAGATCAGCCTTCAGGAATTTATTTTTATAAAGTAAATGATAAAAATTATCAATATTCTGGAAAACTGTTAATTCAGAAATAGAAGTTTGATAATGATTTAAAGTTTTACAACTTTTGAGCAGATGTCAAATTGCAAAAATTCTTGTAAATTTGACGGCTAAATATTGAAAAAATGGCTCAAAAAAATCCAAATTCAAAAAATAAACCTTTTAAGAAAAAAGAAGCAGTTCCTGCACCTGAAGTTCAAATGCCTGAAAAAAAATACTGGTGGAAAGGGAAATACGCTTATTGGCTGATTTTTTTACTAACATTCGTTTATTACGGCAATACGGTTTTTAACGATTATGCATTAGATGATGCAATTGTAATAACCCAAAATGATTATACTCAGAAGGGAATTGCAGGTATTTCCGATATTTTTAAGAACGAGCTGTTTACAGGTTTCTTTAAAGTAAAAAAAGACCTGGTTGCCGGTGGCCGTTATCGTCCGCTTTCCATGGTGACTTTTGCTTTGGAAATTGAGTTTTTTGGTCAGAATCCGCATGTAAGCCATTTTATCAATGTGCTGCTTTTTGCGTTGTTGTGTGTCATGCTGCTTATGGTAATGAACAAATTGCTATTGCAAAAGTTTAAAGCCGATTCGTGGATACAGTATATTCCGTTCCTGACAACGCTGATATACCTGGCTCACCCGATCCATACAGAAGTTGTAGCTAATATTAAGGGTCGGGATGAGATTATGTCGCTTTGGGGAGCTTTGATTGCTTTTTATTTTATACTAAAAGCAGTAGAAGGAAAAGACAAATGGAAAAATTTGTTTTGGGCTTTTGTTGCTTACCTTTTAGCCATGTTTTCGAAAGAAATTGCAGCTACTTTCATCGTTACCATTCCATTGGCATTATGGTTTTTTACTGATACCAAACCGAAAAATATTTTCCAGACAGCATTGCCATTGTTGGCAGCTACATTTATTTATTTTGCTGTACGTCAATCCGTACTGGGTGAGGGCGGCATTAAAACAATGCCGGAACTGATGAACGATTCGTTCCTCGAAATGAATGCTTCGCAAAAGTACGCAACCATTATGTACACCATGGGTATTTATATCAAGCTGCTTTTCTTTCCACATCCCCTGACATATGATTACTATCCATATCATATTCCTATTACCGAATGGCCAAACTGGCATGCATGGTTATCATTGGTTGTAGTTTTATTTTTGGCATGGCTGGCATTAAAGAATTTTACAAAAAAATCACTCCTTTCATTCTCCATCCTTTTTTATGCAATCAGTCTGGCTCCGGTTTCTAACTTCCTTTTTCCTGTAGGTGTTTTTATGAATGAACGTTTTGTTTTTGTGGCTTCCATAGGTTTTGCGTTAGTTGTTGCATATTTCTTAGCTGCTTATCTCCCGAAAAAAATAAAATCAGAACAGACACGTATCGCTTTATTTGTCATAATTATGCTGGCATTTGCAGTTAAAACTATTTCCAGAAACAGCGACTGGAAAAACGATTTTACACTTTTTACAACAGATGTTAAAGTTTCAACCAATGGCGCCAAAAGTAATTGTTCGGCAGGCGGGAAGTTGATAGAAGAAGCCACTAAACCCGGAAATGAAGCAGTACGCAATGATTATCTGAAATTAGCCATTAAATACCTGAACCATTCACTTCAGATTTACCCAAATTATGGTGATGCGTTGCTATTGCTTGGAAACGGATATTTTGAATATAATAAAAATCTGGATTCTTCTATTTGGGCTTATCGTAAACTTTTAACTCTTAATCCTGAACATAACCTGGCCTATTCAAATACAGAACTTGTGCTGAGGAGCACTGACAGTGCCGATTATAAACTTAAAGTCTGGCTGGATTATTTTAACATAAACCCTAATCGTTTCGAAGTGAATTACCAGCTGGGAATTTTATATGGCAGATATAAAAACGATTTGTCAAGGGCAAAGTATTATTTACTCAGGGCTTTTGCAGCAAATCCTAAAGATATTGCTGTTAATAAAGATTTGGGAGTTGCTTATGGAATGTCGGCTCAGTATGATTCATCCCTGATTTTCCTTAAAAAAGCAGTAGAAATTGATCCAAAGGATGCCCAGACTATTGTTAATATTGGGATTACTTATCTTAATCTTAATCAAACCGATCTGGCACTGGATTATTTTCAGCAGGCCATGAAGATTGATCCGAAAGTGAATATTCCGATTGATTTAACA
>CAZDUU010000472.1:0-2462 GCA_964508675.1 uncultured Bacteroidales bacterium
GAAATCTTAAAATTAAATGGTATTCTATCAACGACGGTTTTATGGGTCAGGATTGTAACAGAAATGCTATTTATGTTGACGATCAAAACAATTTTTATATTGGAACAGTGGACGGAGTTACTGTGTTTAAAACAAATGAAGACGACGTTAACCACATAAAACCAAAAGTGCTGATTAATAATATCTTATTTAATTTCAAAGAATTTGACTGGTCACCTTATTGCGATTCCATAAATGCAGAGAATAAACTTCCTATAAATCTCGACTTGCCATACAACAAAAACCATCTTACATTTCAATTTTCAGCTGTTTCATTCAAAAATCCCGACAGGGTTCAGTATCAATTTAAGTTAGTCGGTCTGGACGATAACTGGTCACCAGTTATGAAAAAGAGTGAAGCTGACTTCCCTTCTCTGCCACCGGGAAAATATAAATTCTTACTCCGGGCTGCCAATGAAGATGGCCTGTGGTGCGATCCAATTGAATACGATTTCGTCATCAGTCCGCCATTCTACAAAACGTGGTGGTTTATCACTACAGTTATTATCATTATCATCATCAGCATCGTTTTCTACATTAAATACCGCGAAAAAGCACTTATCAAAGAAAAACAACGACTTGAATCCATTGTAAAAGAAAGGACAGCGGAAGTTGTTCAGCAAAAAGAAATCGTAGAACAAAAAAACAAAGACATCACTGATAGTATCAACTATGCACGCAATATTCAGGAAGCACTGCTGCCCGACATGGAAGAAGTAAAGCAACATTTCCCCGACAGCTTTATTTTCTATGCCCCACGCGATATTGTCAGCGGCGACTTTTATTGGATAAGTCATAAGAATAACCGGACATTTCTGGCCATTGCAGACTGCACGGGGCATGGGGTTCCGGGAGCATTTATGAGTATGCTCGGCATTACTTTCCTTGACGAAATTGTATCAAATGACCCCAATATTCAGGCAAATGAAGTACTTAACCATCTACGAAACGAGATCATTGTTTCTCTAAAGCAAAATGAAAAAGAAAGTACCTCAAAAGACGGAATGGACATCGTTTTCATTATTCACGATCAGCTTAACCACACCATTCAATATGCAGGTGCAAATAATCCGTTATACATCTTAAAATGCAAAAACAAAGAAACCGACGAGTGGGATATTGAAGAAATCAAGGCAGATAAAATGCCCATCGGGCAACATATTTCGTCTGACCCGTTTAAAAATCACATGATTCCGATTGATCAGGATATGACTCTTTACATGTTTTCCGATGGTTATGCCGATCAGTTCGGAGGTCCCAAAGGGAAAAAATTCAAATACCAGTCAATTAAGAATTTAATCATGCAACATCACAAAATCCCAGCTGCCCAGCAAGGTCATATTTTCCGACAAACATTCTTTGAATGGAAAGGACAATACGAGCAGGTAGATGATGTAATGCTTTGCGGAATAAAATTAAAAGCTCCACAGGCATGATTTTTTTTCCAAATGCCAAGATAAATTTAGGATTAGCTGTTACAGAAAAACGTCCGGATGGTTTTCATAATATCGAATCGGTTTTTTTTCCTGTAAGTTTGTGCGATGTATTGGAAATAATTCCTTCAAACGATTTAAAACTATTTACTTACGGATTAGACATTGATGGTGAAGAAGACCAAAACCTGTGTTATAAAGCATATCAGTTATTAAAAAGCAGTTTTGATATTCCGCCTGTCCATATTCATTTGTACAAAAATATTCCTATGGGAGCAGGAATGGGAGGAGGTTCATCGGATGCTACATTTACATTAATTGCTTTGAATAAAATTTTCAATCTCAACCAGACACATGAAAAGTTATCTGTTTTTGCAGAACAGTTAGGCAGCGATTGTGCGTTTTTTATTCAAAACACACCCAGTTTTGCAACGGAGAAAGGAAATATTCTTACAAATGTAAACATCTCACTGAATGATTATTACATCACTATTTTCAAGTCTAACGTCCACATTTCCACTGCCGAAGCATACAGAAATATTCATCCCCGGAAGCCTGATGTTTCTTTCAGAAAAATAGTGGAGGAAATGCCTGTCGAAACCTGGAAAAATCATCTCTATAACGATTTTGAGAAACAAGCTTTTGCTAAATATCCTATTTTACTGGAACATAAAAATCTGATGTATCAAAAAGGAGCTTTGTATGCAGGAATGACCGGTAGCGGATCTGCTATATTCGGTATTTTCAAAGAAAAGCCTGATTTTCAGATTGGAAATGCTTTTGTCTGGACAGGAAAACTCTAATTTTTTTCTTTTTTCTTTGAAAAATAGCTTTTTACAAAAGCAACAAATGGTGGCATAAGCGACAAAATTATTATCGTTATCACTACTACGGAAAAATGATTCTTTACCCAGGGATGATTTGCAAACAAAAATCCGAACCAGATAAAGAAATTAACCCACAACAGATTGCTTATAAAACTAAAAGACA
>CAZDUU010000473.1:0-2456 GCA_964508675.1 uncultured Bacteroidales bacterium
ATTAAGCAGCAGACCTTATTTCCGAGATTTGACCGAAAGCATCGTTTCATGGAAATGGTTGGGATACAACCACGACCCGAACCAGGAAAAAATACCCGTTTACTACGAAATGAAGTTTGACGACATGTATAAATTCTATTCTGATAATATTCAAAAGAAGCCTATGGTAGTTATTATCGTAGGGGATGGAAAACGAATTGACATGAATAAATTAGCTACGTTCGGAAAGATCATCAAACTAAAGAAGAAAGAAGTGTTCAGAAACTAAGACTACTGAGCAACAAACGTATAATAAATATATCCTTTCTGGCTTGCCGGAGCTTTTTCGTTTGGGACAAAACGACTGTTTCTGGCTGACTCAAGTGCAGAGTTCGGAAGACAGGACTCACTAAGCGAATTGGACGCATCTGCTATCCGAGCAGAAACAATTTCGCCACGCTGATTGACAAACACTTCGATCGTTACCTTTCCCTGTCCTACACATTTATAAGCGGGAATAGGCAACCGGACAGAACGCCTTCCGCCTAAATCATAACTCACAATAGCATTTCCGGCATAAGTGGAATTTGAATTACTTTTATTATAGTTGTTATTATTGTCCTGATTTTGTGGTTTATCCCAGTTTTGTATGTCAGGTGTTTCTTTGCTGTAATCTTTTACTAACCAGCGCTGATCTTTATAATCGTTTGCTTTAAAATTTTCTTTGGACTGGCCTTTATCGAGAATATCTTTTGCTTCGCGGTAATAATCCTGAAAACTTTTGTTGGATTCGCCCATGTTTTTTTCAACGTTTTTAGCATCTTCACCATTTACATCTGTCATCTCCTGTTTATTTACTTCATTTTGCATCATTTCAGATGAAGATTCGTCCTGCTGTTGCGAAAAATCAATCATGATCTGGTTATCGGCAGGTTTATCAGGTTTTGACATTTCAAGAATAATCAGGAATCCAAAAATCAGTAAATGAATAAGCAAAGTAATACTAATTGGCAAAAAATACCTTTGAACTATCTTATCAGCAATATAGAACAGCTTATCCCAGGTCACAACGTTTATTTTAACGCATTTTCTATTATCGAAAGTATTTCGTCTTTACCTTTTTTTTGTTCAGCGCTAGAAAGTATATGAATAGGTTTTGACTGCCAATATTGTTTAAAAAAATCGGTCAAATCTCTTAAATGCTTTCCCAATTCTTTAGAATCTGCTTTATCGCATTTGGTTGAAACAACAGCAAAAGGGACACCTTTCTGACCAAGTAAAACCATAAAATCCATATCGCTTTGTTGCAAAGGCAACCTGGAATCTATCAGGATAAAAACACAATAAACTTTTTCATCTTTTATCACATAATCATTAATCATCTTTGTCCATTTTTGTCGTGTATCCTGCGATACTTTAGCAAAACCGTATCCGGGCAAATCGACCAGAAACCATTTATCATTTATTAAAAAATAGTTCATCGTCTGTGTCTTTCCTGGTTTTGTAGAGGTTTTTGCAAGTCCTTTTCTATTGACCAGCATATTAATCAACGATGATTTCCCAACATTTGAACGCCCTATAAAAGCAAACTCGGGAAATCCGTTTTGTGGTTTATCTTTATAGTTTGTACAACTTTTTATAAATTCTGATGAATGTATAATCATATTTCTCTATTTAATATAAACTTCAAGCAATTTACAGCGAGCTTCCGGTTTTATTGAAATATGGTCAATAATAGCCGGAATTAAATATGTTTCGCCTAAATTTATTGCATATTTTTCTTCATTACAGGTAATAATTGCGTTCCCTTCCAGACACATCAATATTTTAAAGCTGTCAATCCATTCGTATTCTCTTTCAATTTCTTTATCAACATGTAAAAGGTTCGTTGTAAAATAATTACATTCGACCAAGTTCACTTCCTGATTTTTATGAATATGATATGAGGTTTTTGGTTCTTTTATTTCCTTATAATCAATCACATCCAATGCTTCATCTGTATGAAGTTCGCGTGGATTTCCATTTTTATCAACTCTATTCCAGTCGAATATACGATAGGTAATATCAGATGTCTGTTGGATTTCTGCCAGTAATAAACCCTTCCCTATGGCATGAACCCTTCCTGCAGGAATAAAGAAGACATCCCCTGCTTTGGCCGGCACTTTTTTCATCAGTTGCTCTAGTTTCCCGTCATTCAGATAGTTTAAGTATTCTTGTCTTGAAACATGTTTATTGAAACCGGAAATAACAAATGAGTCCGGCTCAGCACTGATTACATACCACATTTCTGTTTTTCCGAACGCCTGATGTCTTTCTTCAGCTGTCTTATCGTCTGGATGAACCTGAATTGATAAAACGTCGTTAGCGTCAATATATTTAATAAGCAAAGGGAACTCTGAACCAAATTTTTCATAAACGTCTTCACCTACCATATCCCCAAGGTAAATCTCAACTAACTCACTTAAAGTATTTCCTTT
>CAZDUU010000474.1:0-2444 GCA_964508675.1 uncultured Bacteroidales bacterium
AAACAATTAAAAAAAAAAAAAAAAAAAGAATGTAGCCAAAAAAGTTGCTAAAAATGTATATTACGTTAAAGCAAATAATCTTTTTTCAAAATCCTTAAGCGAAATAAACCTATCATGGGTATATACTGAATATAATAATAGCGAGCCTGTTTATTATATATTCAATGTAAACAATAATGAAGGATTTGTAATTATTTCAGCTGATGATGTTGCAAAACCAATTATCGGATACAGTTTTGAAGGACCATATCCTGTTTTTAACCAGCCTCCTCAATTTTCTGAATGGATGAATGCTTATAAAGATCAAATTGTTTATGCAAGAACAAATGATATAAAAGCTAATAATGATATTTCAAGCGAATGGTCGATGTACTTAACTGAAACTCCCTCTTTAACTAAGGAAAAATCGATTCAGCCATTATTACTTCACACATGGAATCAGGATTCACCATGGAATATGTATTGTCCTGCTGATGCCAACGGTCCCGGCGGACATGTTTACGTAGGCTGTGTTGCTGTTTGTATGGCTCAATTGATGAAATATTACAATTACCCTCATCAGGGAACCGGCACACACACTAATTACTCATATTGGAATGGTGGTTATGGTAACTTAACCATTAATTATGCTAATCAAACATATGCCTGGGAAAATATGCCAAATTTAATTAATGGCACCAACTACGATGAAACAGCAAAATTATTATATCATTGCAGTGTTGCAGTTGATATGAATTATGGACCCGATGGTTCCGGAAGCTCTACATCTAAAGTAGCAACAGCACTCAGAACTTATTATTATTATTCTACCAATATTCAGTATGTTCAGAAAAGTAGTTATACTGACGCAAGTTGGATTAGTTTATTAAAACAACAAATTGATAATAAATGGCCTATGGGATATCAGGGAAGCGATGCGACATCAGGACATGCATGGAATTGTGATGGCTACAATGGTGATCAGTTTCATATGAACTGGGGCTGGAGTGGTTCTGCAAATGGCTATTATGATTTGACCAGTTTAGTTGCTGGCGGTTATGACTTAACAAGCTCACAAGGTGCTGTCATTAATGTATATCCTGCAAGTAATTATCCTGAAAATTGCACAGGAACCAAAAATATCGTTGGAAAAGCAGGTGCATTTGATGATGGAAGCGGAAATCAAAACTATTTAAATAACTTAGACTGTACTTACCTGATTCAACCGGAATGTGGCAATTCAGTAAGTTTGTCATTTGACAGATTTGGTCTTGCCAATGGTGATCATGTGTACGTTTATGACGGGACATCAACAGCAGACGCGCTTTTAGCTGATTACACAAACGCAAATTTACCCGGGACAAATGTATTAAGCAGCAGTGCTAATGCTCTTTTAATCAGATTTGTATCTGATGGTGCCGACAATGACTATGGCTGGTATGCCAGTTATACAACTGCAACATGTAGTGGAACAAAATATATAACCGATTTAACCGGAACTATTGAAGATGGAAGTAAAACCTGTGATTATGATAATTCAAAAATTTGTACATGGTACGTTCAACCGGCAAATGCAGCTTCATTCCAGCTTCAATTCAATGAATTCAGCTTCCCATCTACTGACCAGACTGATAATCTAAAAATTTATAAAAATTCAACTGTTTCAACAAATTTAATAGGAACCTATACCTCTTCAAATGTTCCTCCTTCTACTTTAGATATTCCTGGTGCCACCAAAGCTATAATTAAATTTACCTCAAATTCATCTATTACTGCCGGTGGATTTAAAATTAATTATACAACAACTTTAACAGGAATCGAAAATAATCTTGCTAACAACAATGTAAGTATTTTCCCAAACCCATTCGAACATGATGCTACAATAAAATTCTCATTAAACGAAGCAGAAAATAACGTTCAGATAAGTATTCAGGATGTATTAGGCCAAACTATTGCAATTAAAGAATTTAGTATGGTCCAGGGAGATAAAGAAATATCTGTTAGTTCACTGATTCCTGCTCAAACACTTTCTGAAGGAGTTTACTTTGTGAAGCTTAGAATAAATAAAAACGAATCCGTTTTTAAATTAATTCATCAATAATAAATATTTTTTAGGGCTGGTTTTTTGCCAGCCTTTTTTTTAAAAAGAAACTATCTTATATGAAAAAAGGAATAATTTTAATTTTTTTAGTGTCAATATTTTCTACAAAATTATTTTCACAATTTTTACCTTGTCTAGCTTCAGAAATGAACAAATATGCCGAACAAAACAATTCTCAGGCAATTCAAGCTAAAATAGAATTGGATAAATTTACTCAACAATTCATAAACAGGCAAAACAAAGTTGAAAACATAATCATTATTCCGGTCGTTTTTCATGTTGTTCATAATTATGGATCTGAAAACATATCCAAAGCTCAGGTTCTGGATCCTATCAGAGTTCTAAATGAAGACTACAGAAAATT
>CAZDUU010000475.1:0-2440 GCA_964508675.1 uncultured Bacteroidales bacterium
TGCATCCGTCCAGGCAAACGGAGGTAAAGTCACTGGTATTCTACCGGAAAGTCTAAATCTGGAAGGAATCGCTTCAGAAACTGATGACGAAATCATCATTACTAAAGACATGCCTGATCGGAAAGCAGAAATGCGTCGCAGAAGCTGTGCTTTTATTATTATGCCAGGCGGATTCGGAACTCTGGAAGAACTTTTCGAAACCGTCACACTCAAACAACTTGATTATATTGACAAACCCATTGTACTTTTAAACATCAACAACTATTACGACGAACTAATCACCTTTCTGAGAAAAGCAGTTGACATGAAATTCATATCCGAAGAACATTATAAATTGCTTCATATTAGTAATAGTTGCGAAGAAACCATACAATACATTGAAAAAAACATAAATGCATAATTATGGCAAATATTGATCAATATTTAAAAGAAAACGAAGCGCAGTTATTGGAAAAATTATTCGGATTAATCCGTATTCCTTCCATCAGTGCAAAATCAGAACATAAAAACGATATGATAAAGGCTGCTGAGTATTGGAAAGACACTTTACTCAAAGCCGGAGCAGACAAAGCAGAAGTCTGCCCTTCAAAAGGGAATCCGATTGTTTATGGAGAAAAAATCGTTTCTGCCAACGCCCCAACCGTTCTGGTTTATGCTCATTATGACGTAATGCCGGTCGAACCACTTGATTTGTGGAAAACAAATCCTTTTGAACCAGTTATTATTGACGGGAAAATATATGCCCGCGGAGCTGATGACGATAAAGGACAGGGATTTATGCATGCCATCGCTTTCGATTACATGATAAAACACAATTTACTAAATTGTAATGTAAAATTTATGATTGAGGGTGAGGAAGAAATAGGCTCTCCTTCAATGGCTCAATGGTGTAAAGAAAATAAAGATCGTTTGAAAGCTGATGTTATCCTTGTCTCTGACACAGGCATGATTGCTAAAGACATTCCTTCCATAACAGCAGGTTTAAGAGGCCTCACCTATTTGCAAATAGAAGTTACAGGTCCTGACCACGATTTACATAGCGGTATCTTTGGTGGTGCTGTTGCTAACCCGCTCAATTCTCTTTGTAAAATGATCGCTTCGCTTCAGGACGAAGACGGAAGAATTACGATTCCAGGATATTATAATGATGTATTGGAATATTCAGAAGAACAGCGTAAACTCATTAATCAGGTTCCGTTTAATGAAGAAAATTATAAAAAATCGCTTGGCATAACCAAACTATGGGGCGAAAAAGGATACACCACCATTGAGCGGACAGGTATCAGACCGACTTTGGATTTATGTGGAATCTGGGGTGGTTACAACGGTGAAGGTTCAAAAACCGTTTTACCATCTAAAGCATATGCAAAGCTATCTTCGCGTATTGTTCCTTATCAGAATCACGAAAAAATGGGACAAATACTGAAAGAACATTTATTAAGCATTGCTCCCAAAACAGTTCAGGTAAATGTTGAGGTACTGCATGGCGGACAACCATACGTTACTCCAATGGATTTACCGGCTTTGGATTGTGCCCGAAAAGCACTGAAAGATATTTTTGGCAAAGAACCTCTCCCAACCATGAGCGGTGGAAGTATTCCCATCATCTCAGCTTTTGAAGAAATACTGGGCATTAAATCCGTTCTGATGGGTTTTGGCTTAGAAAGTGATGCTATACACAGCCCTAACGAAAATTATTGCTTAGAGAACTTCTTCAATGGTATAAAATCAATAGTTAAGTTCTACGAGTATTTTTCAAAAGTTTAACATTATCAGTATTGGTAAGCATCTGTCTTGACTAGCTTTGAATAACCTCACTCAGTTAATGCTTCCTGCAATTTCTTATTTTTGGTATGACGGATTGTCCAGTTCATTTCGTAGCCTATCAGCAAGGCCAGAGAATTAAAGTACATCCACAGCATAAGGACAATCAACGTTCCAAGTGAGCCATAGACTTTATTATATTGTCCGAAATGATTGACATAATACGAAAAGCCCATCGAAATTAGCAAAACTAAAATAGTTGCTGTTGTAGAACCGGCTGAAATAATTCTAAATTTCGACTTTCTTGCCGGAGCAAAGTAGTAGAGGAAGGAAATGGAAAAGAAAAACGATGCCAGTACTATCAGCCACTTTGCCAAAATCAGTATAAAATAAATAATTCCCGGTCTGAGAAAATTCTGTTCTATCAGAAAATGAAAAAATGAGCGACTGAAAATCAAAAGTGAAACAGCCACAATGATAAAAAGTGAAAAAATAATAAGCAAAACAAAAGCTATCAATCTGCGCTGAAACCAATTGCGATTATCATAAGTTAATTCTGTCGCATTGAAGGCAGTAATTAATGCGTTCATACCGTTTGTAGCAAAGTACAGTGTTGAAACAAAACCAAACGAGGCCAAGCCAGCTCTTTTATTTTGAATAATATCTACAATTGTAC
>CAZDUU010000476.1:0-2440 GCA_964508675.1 uncultured Bacteroidales bacterium
TTACAAATTAATTGAAGGCTATTCGTGGATTGATAGTATATACATGACGGTAATAACTATCGGAACGGTAGGATTTAAAGAGGTTCAGCCCCTGTCCGATACAGGAAAGATATTTACTTCCATTTTAATTATTACAAGCCTGATTTCAATGGGATTGCTGGTTACATCACTGACCAAATACCTGCTGGAAGGTTATTTTAGAATTTACTTAACTGAAAAAAAGTACTTTAAAATGATATCAAAATTACAAAATCATGTTATTGTTTGTGGTTATGGCCGTAATGGACACGAAACAGTTCAGGAGCTTTTGAATAACCATGAAGATGTAGTTGTAATAGAAAAGTTTCCTCCCAAAAACGAAGACTTTGCTAAGGAAAATTTATTTTTTATTGAAGGCGACGCAACTGCTGAAGAGGTTTTAATCAAGGCAAATATCAAGAACGCAAGGTCCGTCATTACAGCAATGCCAAATGATGC
Source organism: uncultured Bacteroidales bacterium (assembly GCA_964508675.1). Lineage (GTDB taxonomy): Bacteria > Bacteroidota > Bacteroidia > Bacteroidales > GWA2-32-17 > Ch61. The sequence goes on from CAZDUU010000476.1 coordinate 478, forward strand.
TGATAATCTTTATGTGATATTGTCAGCAAAGGAATTGAACAATAACTTATTGATTGTAAGTCGTGCCAGTGACGAACATTCAATCAAAAAATTAAAACATGCAGGAGCAAAAAATGTGATTATGCCTGATAAAATTGGTGGAGTACGTATGGCGAAGCTTGTGTTTCAGCCAAATGTGGTCGATTTTGTGGAGCAGATATTACAACTCAATGGAAATGTGAAAATAGAAGAAATAATTTGTACAAACAATTTTTACTTCAATAAATCAATAAGGGAACTTGACGTCAGAAATTCAATTGGTACAAATATTTTGGGAATGAGACGAAAAGATGGTTCATATTTGGTTAATCCGAATGCAGATACTTTGATTAACGAGGGAGATACCATTTTCGTTTTAGGTAATCCTGAGCAGACAAATACATTAAAAAAACTGTTGCAATGACAGATGTGAAACCTAAAAAACAACTGGGGCAGCATTTTTTACACGATAAAAATATTGCACAAAAAATTGTCAACTTATTGGAAGATGCTCCGGTAATAATGGAAGTAGGAGCAGGAATGGGCATTCTTTCTGCATATTTACAGGAGAAATTCAAAGAGAAAATGATGTATTTTGATGTGGATGCAGAATCTGTGAAATATCTTGTTGATAAGCTTCATTTACCGGCAGAACAGGTTTTTCTTGAAGATTTTTTGAAATTTGATTTCGGCAAAATTGATAAGGAAATCAATATTATAGGCAATTTCCCATATAACATCAGCAGCCAGCTTTTTTTTAAAATCCTTGAAAATAAGAGCAAAGTCGATCAGGTTGTTTGTATGATACAGAAAGAAGTTGCCCAGCGTATTGCAGCTTCTGAAGGTTCGAAAACTTATGGGATTCTGAGTGTTCTGCTTCAGACTTTTTATGATATAAAGTATCAGTTTACGGTTAATGAAAATGTTTTTATTCCGCCGCCAAAAGTAAAATCAGCTGTTATAGAGCTGAGGAGGAACAAGGTTAATTCAATCGGTTGTAGCGAAAAGCTATACTTTAATGTTGTAAAAGCTGCATTTAACCAGCGACGTAAAGTATTATCCAATAGTCTGGCCGGTATTGTTGCAAAAGAGCACATTCCTCAAAATTTTATTACCAAAAGACCCGAGCAATTAAATGTTAATGAATTTATTGAACTAACCTGCACAATAGAAAAGGTTATTTAACGTTATGGACTTTCATTAAATATTTTTAATTTTGGGGCGTTTTTTAATGGAAACAAGTAAATACGATAATCAACTGTTTAGTTCCGCCTGGATACTCGAATTATGTAAAAGTAATAAGAGGTTATTATTGTTAATTTCAGTTGTGTCTATAGCCTTATTCAGCGTTATTGCATGTGTTTTCCCTTCCGAATACAGGGCAACGGTAGTCTTGTTTCCTGCAAGTAATGAGTCGGCAAGCCATGCATTATTAAACGATAACTCCAGCTCAAAGGGCGTAAGTCGTTTTGGCGAAACTGAAGAAGTTGAATATTTTCTCCAGGTATTATACAGCGATCAGATTAAAGAATATATTACAAAGCACTTTGATTTATATTCCCACTATGGTATAGATACTTCATCAAGTTTTCCAAAGACAAAATTAGCCAATAAGTGGGAAAATAATGTTTCATTCCGTAAAACAGAATTTCTTTCCATTGAGATTGAAGTGTTTGATAAAGATCCTAAAACTGCAGCTGAAATGGCTAATGCCATAGCAGATTATTCTGATACTTTGTACAATAAAATTAAAAATGAACGTGCTTTAAAAGCTTTTAATATTGTAAAAAAAGAATATTTCGAAGCCTTGGCAAATATTCAGCAAATGCAGGATTCGTTGCAGAAGTTAAGAGAATTGGGAGTTATGAATTATGAGGCTCAAAGCGAAGTTTATAGCGATGCATACGCTCAGGCTCTGGCTAAAGGGAACAAAGAAGGAGCAAAA
>CAZDUU010000477.1:0-2438 GCA_964508675.1 uncultured Bacteroidales bacterium
ACGCGCAACATATCCTTTCCGATCCTTTCCCATGCATTGCAAATCGAATATCCTACCTCAGAAGTAATTTTCCAATCAAAGAATAAGGATATTGTTTATATCGGCTCACAAAAGGGTCTGTGGATTGCAAAAAAAGAAAATAATGTCTGGAAATTTAACCAGGTTCAGAAAGTTAATCCGGATGAATGGATTCTTTCGTTGTATGAAGATAAAGATGGAAATTGCTGGTGCACAACTTTAAGTAATGGTGTTTACCGGTATAATTATTCCAATGACGAAGCCAAATTTTATACAACAAAAGAAGGATTGCCAACTACAAGCGACATTTCTGTTTTCGACTATAAAAATGAAATCTTGTTTTCGACCCCTCAGGGTATTTATAAATTCAACAGCAGTCAGAATAATTTTACTCCATATCTGAATTTTGGCAACAAAATAACTGAAAATAAAAGAAAAGTTATATGGGCAGCTAAAGGTTACAACAATCAATTATTTTTAAATATTGAAAATCGCTTATATTTGTTAAAGCCTCATTATGACAGATTTGATGTGGACTCCATCACTTTTAACCGACTTCCGAAGCTGACCATTTATTCGCTTTTTGTTGAACCTAATGGTACTACATGGATTTCATCTAATGAAGGGCTATATTCATACAATCCAAATTACAAAGAAGTTGTTAAACTTCCTTACTGCTTAATAAGACAGGTAAAGATAAATTCTGCAGATTCAGTTATTTATTGGGGAAATACAGTTAATAGCGAGCCGATAAAACTTGATTACAGATACAATAACCTTACTTTCTCATTTGCTTTTCCATATTTTGTTGAGGAAAAGAATAACGAGTACTCATATTTTTTAGAAGGATTTGACGAACAATGGTCAGGTTGGAGTAAAGAAACAAAAGCGGTTTATACAAATATTCCAGAAGGTAAATATATATTTAAGGTTAAGGCTCGGAATATTTATTTGCAGGAAAGCGAAATTACAGAATTTAATATAGAAATAAGGCCTCCTTGGTATAGAACCATTTGGGCTTATATTATTTATGTAATAATGGGTATTCTGGCCTTTGTCGTTTCCATTAAATTATATACCCGAAAACTTGAAGCTGACAAACGCAGGTTGGAAAAAATAGTAGAAGAAAGAACAGCAGAAGTAGTTAAACAAAAAGATGAAATCGAAGAAAAAAACAAAGAAATTGAACAAAAGAATAAAGATATTACCGACAGTATATACTATGCTAAACGTATTCAGGATTCCATACTCCCTTCTACTTCAATAATTGCAGACGTTAATGTTGAACTGGGAATTTACTTCAGACCCAAAGATATTGTCAGTGGAGATTTCTATTTCATAAAACATATTAAAAATGCAAATATCCTGATAATTGCCGCTGCCGATTGTACGGGTCATGGAGTTCCCGGTGCATTTATGAGTATGTTGGGTTCCAGTCTGCTGAATGAAATAGTTGTTAAGCCCGAGGTTAATCATACAGATACTGTGCTTAATGAACTAAGAGAAGGAGTTATCAGCTCATTGAACCAGGAAGGAAAGGGAACTGAAACAAAGGATGGAATGGATATCGCGTTGGTTGCAGTTGATTATAAAAACGGAATAGTTGAATTTTCAGGCGCAAATAATCCACTATACTTAATCAGAGATGGCGAATTAATCGAATATAAAGCTGATAAAATGCCGGTTGGCTTATACGACCGCAAGAATGAGCTTATGTTTACCAAAAATATTATTGAGGTAAAAAAGGGCGATGTACTATATTTGTTCTCTGATGGTTTTGCTGATCAGTTTGGTGGAGATAAAGGCAAAAAATATATGTACAAACGTTTTAAAGAATATTTGGTTACAATTTACAATCTACCGATGCAGGAACAATCAAAATTAATTGAACAGGAAGCAATTAACTGGAGAGGAGAATTAGAACAGATTGATGATCATATTGTAATTGGAATAAGAATATTGTAGCCACTTTCTATTCAGGGTACGTTACCCTGGTATGATAAATATTTCTTAGTTTTTTCTTAAGAACTTCTTTTGCAATGGTTATTTCCTGTAAAGTGATGGGGGCATTATCAAACTGATGTTCATTAAGTTTGTTTTCAACAATTGAATCAATTATTTTTTGCAGGGCTTCGTCACTGAAATCTTTCATACTATGTGATGCTGCCTCTATAGAATCTGCAATCATTACTATTGCCGTTTCTTTTGTGTTTGGCGTTTTTCCTTTATATCTGAACATTTCATAATTCACGATTTCGCCAGGGTGATCTAGCTGGTAAGTTCTGTAGAAATATTGCATAACAGATGTGCCGTGATGCATATCTATAAAATCAATAATGGGTTGAGGCAGTTTATATTTTTTTGCCAGCTCAATTCCATAGCTTACATGGCCTGAAATTATTTCAATACTTTTATCAATT
>CAZDUU010000478.1:0-2437 GCA_964508675.1 uncultured Bacteroidales bacterium
GAATAAAAATCTGCATTATTACAATAGAAATGGTTTTAATGGTTCTAAATTTTTTATAGAAAATAATCATCATAAAGTAACTAAACAAAGCAAATAATGCTACAATTATCCCTAAGTATGCATGAATATAGAAAATTATTATTAATGAGATAGTTATAATTATTGAATATCTGATTTTAAGAGTTTTATAATACTTTATTAAAAGCAGCCATATCAACGGTATTGCGAATGTATAGAACAATCCATAATGCCCCGCTAATCTATAAAACTGTGGAGAAAGAAACGTGATTGCTATAGATGTGAATATTGCAAAAATGTTATTCACCTTATATTCCTTTAAAATCAAAAAAACCAAAACTGCAGTAAATACAATTGACAAAACAATCAAGAAATTTAAAATTCCTATACTGTAATTGCTGATTCCGGGAAAAATATTTGAGATAAATTTGATTGGCATTGCAATGGCAGGCTGACAATCTAAATAATTAAAGTGTTCACCAAAAGGGTAGTTTACGCATTTTGAGTTAATAAAAGAGGTGTCATTTTTTATAAGATAAGCATAAGTGTAGTAATTTTTTAAACCATCACCGGTTGAGCTGAGCAAATAACTATTTGGTGTAAATACAGCTTTCGGATAAAAAAAAGCAGTAATTATAGAAGTTAAGATAATTAAAATAATGATTGCCGTTTTAACAGAAGAGTCAATTCTGGTAAAAACACTTAAAACCTTTTTTAACATTGTAATTTTTTTTGCGTATCACAACGCAAAAGTAACAAAATCATGAAAAGTATTTCTTAAAATGTTCGAAAAAATTTTTATCTTTTTTTGCATTTTCAGGCTTAAAATTTTCTGATTCTTCAAGTTTTTCAAGCAATTTACGCTCTTCTTTAGAAATATTGGTTGGTATATAGACAATAATTCTGACAATTAAATCGCCTCTTCCATAGCCCTGAACTTCAGGAACACCTTTGCCACGAATACGTAGTAATTTGCCGGAAGTAGTCCCTGGATCAATTTTCACTTTAATTTTTCCACCTTCTAGCAAAGGTATTTCAATGGTGCTTCCCAGTATTGCCTGTGGAATGGAAATAATAAGGTTATAAATAAGATTGTTGTCTTCGCGAATAAATTCAGGGTGCTTATCTTCCTCCACCAAAATTATCAAATCGCCCGGAATGCCGCCATGTCTTGCCGCATTTCCTTTTCCCGACAACGAAAGCTGCATTCCATCTGCTACACCCGCAGGAATATTTATGCTGATAACTTCTTCATCATGAACAACGCCTTCACCCGCACATTTACTGCATTTGCTTGTAATAATTCTACCCTCTCCATTACAGGTAGGACATGGAGAAGTTGACTGCATATGGCCCAGAATGGTTCTTGTAACACGCGTTACATATCCTGACCCATTACAGGTTGTACATTCTTTATACGATGAACTATCTTTTGCACCTGTTCCATGGCAGGCATTACATTCAATAAGTTTTCTGACCTTAATTTTCTTTTCAACACCTGTTGAAATTTCAGGTAGAGTAAGTTTAACTTTAATGCGAAGGTTTGTTCCTTTATTTACACGTTTACGCGAATTGCCGCCGCCAAATCCGCCAAAACCACCGAGACCAAAATCGCCAAAAATATCGCCAAAGCGACTGAAAATATCTTCCATGTCAAATCCGCCAAAACCGCCACCACTTGACGCACTGCTCCCCACTCCTGCATGACCAAACTGATCGTAACGGCGACGTTTTTCATCATCGCTTAAAACGTCGTATGCTTCGGCAGCTTCTTTAAATTTATCTTCTGCATCTTTATCACCGGGATTTCTGTCTGGATGAAATTGTAAAGCCTTTTTGCGATATGCTTTTTTTATTTCTTCTTTGGAAGCACTTTTGGATACTTCCAGTACTTCGTAGTAATCGCGTTTTGTCATATTTATTCTCCTACAACGACTTTAGCAAAGCGAATAACTTTATCGTGAAGCAAGTAGCCTTTCTGAATCACATCTATTACTTTTCCTTTTAAATCTTCGCTTGGTGCTGGGAATCTTGTCACAGCCTCGTGAAAATCAGTATCAAAATCCAAATTTTTTGCTTCAATTTCTTTTATCCCCTGTTGTTTTAAAAATTCAAAGAACTTTGAATTAATAAGTTCTATTCCCTGCTTTACACTCTCCAAATCGGAACTGCTCTTGATAGAGTTATTTGCTCTTTCGAAATCATCCATTATCTGTAAAAGATTTGTCAGAACATTTTCGCCTCCGTATTTTAATAAGTCAGATTTCTCTTTCAGTGTTCTTTTTCTATAGTTGTCAAATTCAGCTGCCAGACGAATATATTTGTCGTTGATTTCGTTATATTTATCTGACATTTTTTCAAATTCCTTTTTCAGGTGTGCAAGTTCTTTATTTTCTTTTCTATTTTTCTTTGATGATTT
>CAZDUU010000479.1:0-2431 GCA_964508675.1 uncultured Bacteroidales bacterium
GTTCGAAGGATTTCGCAAGATCGCTGGGTGATTCAATAAAGACCTTTCAAGTAATGGCCGGTTTACAGGCTTTCAGGCAGGCATTTCTGTTCCACTGCTATTCTTTTCGCAAAAAGGAAGAATTAAATCATCTGCAGTAAACAGCCAGATAGCTCAGACAAACTTCGAATACTCACAGGAACAACTGCAGAACGAATTACAGATTTTGCTGAATGAGTTTTATAAAAATAAGGAGAGCCTTGAATATTGCGAAATTTCAGCCATGCCTCAGGCTGTTTTAATGATTTCGCAGGCCGAAAAAAGCTACAAAAGCGGCAGCATCGGTTACATTGAATATGTGCAGATACTGAAGCAGGCTATAGAAATCAAAAATGCATACCTCGAAACGTTGAACGAATACAATCAAAGCGTTTTGGCCATTGAAAAAATATCAGGTATTAATTAGATAAAATTTATTGAAAATGAAAAAAATAAAATTATTCATCACAATTTTTGCCATCAGCATTCTTTATAATGGATGTAAAAGCGGTTCAGAAGTTGAAGTAAAAGAAGAGCATGAAGAATTAGCTCCCAATACAGTCGAAATGAATTCAGAACAAATTAAAACCGCAGATATTCAATTGGGCAATGTGGAGCAAAAATCAATAGGAACTTCATTAAAAGCAAATGGAACCATTACAGTAACTCCACAGGGACTTGCAACTATTTGTGCGCCTTTTGGTGGCTTTATAAAAAGCACATCGTTGGTGCAGGGAAGTCCGGTGACAAAGGGACAGACATTGGCTTTGATTGAAAATGTTGCTTTTGTCGAAATTCAGCAAAGTTATTTTGAAACAAAGGCTAAATATGATTATGCCGAAAAAGAATATAACCGCCAGAAAGACCTGTACGCAGGAAATGTAAATTCTGCAAAATCATTCCAACAGGCAGAATCGGAATATAAAACATTAAAAGCGCAGCTAAACGGCTATATTCAGAAACTTTCTTTGCTAAATATTGATGTTTCAAAGCTAAAAGAAGACAATATCACGAGTGTGCTTCCATTGATTTCTCCTATTACGGGTTATGTAAAAACAGTAAACGTAAACATTGGAAAATCCATCAATGCTACCGATGTTTTGTTCGAAATTATTAATAATCAGAGTCTTACACTTGAACTGGTTCTTTTCGAAAAGGATATGCTGAAGGTTTCTGTTGGTCAGAAGCTTACTTTTTCAAGCCCCGGTGCATCTGATGTGAAATATACAGCAACAATTTACCAGATTGGCAAAGCACTCGACGATGATAAAACCATAAAAGTATATGCTTATATTGATAAGCCTGATAATAAACTGGTTGTCGGAATGTTTGTCAATGCAGAAATTGAGGTTGCTAATAATATAGGTTTGACGGTTCCTTCAGAAAGCATTGTCCGTTTCGATGAAAAATTCTATATTTTTGCATTTAAAGAAAAGAAAATGGAAGGCAATAAGGAAGTTATACTTTACGATGTTGTTGAAGTAAAAAAAGGTTCTGAGAACAATGGTTTTACGGAAATATCTTTTGTCAATGACTTTGATTTCAAATCCAGACAAGTCGTTGTAAAAGGCGCATACACCATTCTTTCAAAGTTTAAGAATTCGGGCGAAATGAGCTGTTGACAATGAAACTAAAAGGAAGAATAAACTAATATCATTAAACTATGCGAATATTAATAAAAATCATTGTTTCTGCATTGATAATTACGGGTATTTCCGAAGCCGCTAAACGTTTTTCGACATTAGGTGCAATTTTGGCTTCATTGCCATTGACTTCCATATTAGCTATTGTCTGGTTATATCTTGACACCAAAAATATTGATAAAATAAGTCAGCTTTCCTATTCTGTTTTTTGGATAGTAATACCGTCGTTAGCTTTTTTTATTGCACTGCCGTTGTTCCTGAAATCCGGAATGAATTTTTGGCTTGCACTAATCATTTCATGTGCCATTACCGCTGTTTTTTACTTTATTTTTATTTTTGTGTTAAAATGTTTAGGCATCCAACTATAAAATAAAACATCATTCAACCGAGATGACGGACATGATCCGTCATCTCCCTTTAATGGATTTTTGCTAAACAATTGAATAGAGGTGCAGATCAAGTCTGCAATGACGCAAAGAGATTGTTTTTTATTTTTCCCAAATAACAAAGTCATTCTCAATATTCTCCTGACGCATGGTTGGTTTTTGCTTGCCATCGGTGAGTTTTAGCACATTTTGGATGACGAAATTCTGCAGTTCGGAAACAGTGATTTTGTGGTCGTGATTTTTATCGGCAAGACCTGAGAGCAATCCTTCGCGAAGCGAATAGGTAAAAACCCCGTTTTTCCATTGCTCGCCTTCAAATGCAAACTCACCACCACCGGCTGACGAAATTACTACAGCACCGGTACCGGAACGAAAATCGGAGAA
>CAZDUU010000480.1:0-2425 GCA_964508675.1 uncultured Bacteroidales bacterium
TGTGGGATTGGAGGATTTAGAGTAGCAATGGAGCAGGCTTGCACTGAGAATGATATTATTCCTGATTGTGTTTTTTCGTCTGATATTGATGACAGTTGCCAAGATTCATATGAGGCAAATTTTGGAGAAAGACCGTTCGGGGATATTACTAAGGTTGACGAACGCAACATACCGGACCATGACGTTTTATTTGCAGGGTTCCCTTGCCAACCATTCAGTATAATTGGAAATAAAAGAGGATTCAACGACATTAGAGGAACTTTGTTTTTTGATATAGCGCGAATATTAAAGGCAAAAATGCCAAAAGCCTTTGTTTTAGAAAATGTAAAACAATTGGTTGGACATGATAAAGGCCAAACATTAAAAGTAATAATCCAGACATTAGAGGATTTAGGGTATTCTGTTCGTTTCTCAGTTCTTAATGCTCTCGATTATGGCTTACCGCAAAAACGAGAACGTGTAATTATTGTTGGACATCGAGAACCTATTCTTTTTTCTTTCCCATCTCCCATTAAACCCTATAAATCTCTCGATGAAATTTTGGAAAAAATTGTAGACCAAAAACATTTTGCATCTGAGATGATTAAGGGAAAGAGAAAGACCAAACACAAATCCGCATATAGAACTTCAATTTGGCACGAAAACAAATCGGGAAACATCTGTTCTTATCCTTATTCCTGTGCCTTGCGAGCTGGTGCATCCTATAATTATTTGCTAGTTAATGGGGAAAGGCGACTAACACCAAGAGAGATGTTTCGACTCCAAGGCTTTCCAGATGATTATAAAATTGTAGTAAACGATTATCAGGCCAGGAAACAAGCCGGCAACGCGGTACCTGTTAATTTAGTAAAAGCAGTAATTTTAAAACTACTTCCCTATGTTGCAAAAACATTGGATATGACCTCCGTTCTCAGAGATTATGAAGTAACTTATGAAATTCAAGATGGGAAATAGAACTCCGAAATTAAGAACTGTAAACAAATCAGAACCGCCGTTCCCTCTAAATCATTTTCCAAAAGATTTTCCATACATCTTAGGTAAAGAATTAGTATATCTGCTAGCATCAAAAGGGAAGCCTGATCTAGAGGGTGCCGAATGGGAAAGTATTTTTGCAACATGTATTGGCGCTCAATGGAAGCCTTCAAACGTTGGATTAGATGATGTAATCCTTGGAAATACAGCTTGGGGTGCAAAGACTGTAAAATCATCGAATCCTGCTAGTCAAAAAAAAGTGCGATTAATATCTGGGAGGAACTCACCGATCTACTCTTACGGTGAACGTATTGATAATGAAGTTGATCCTTCTGCAATTGGCAGGTCAGTCATTGAGATATGGAATGAACGGGTATCTGCGATTCGTGAAAAGTATAAAAATCTAAGAACTATTGTTTTAATCAAATCGCAAGATTTAACAGAGGTAGTGGTTTTTGAGTTCGAAACGATTCGTTATGATCACGAACTATTCTTATGGGAGTGGAATGAAAACAATAATTTAGTGGGCTCAGACAGAAAAACATCAGAACATCGCTTTACATGGCAACCCCATGGGTCCCAATTCACAATTATTGAAGATGTTCCTGCTAAAAGTTTAGTAATCAAAATAAAACAACCTCCTGCTTTAGACAAGGATAAAATATTAGAAACATTAGGATTTGACAATTCCTGGATTACTGTAATACAAAAAAATGTCTGATACTTTTACCACCGAACAACGTAGTCAGATTATGCGTTCGGTTAAAAGTACTCGAAATAAATCCACCGAGCAAAAGCTTATTGCCTTCTTCAAAGAGAATAAAATTAAAGGTTGGCGAAGAGGATTTAATCTCATCGGAAAGCCTGATTTTGTTTTTCCATCGTTACGTATTGTAATATTTACTGATGGTTGTTTTTGGCATGGCCATAATTGTAGGAACACGAAACCAAAGGCAAATGAATTATATTGGAAGGAGAAAATCGAAAAAAATATAATTCGGGATACTTTTGTGTCAAACACATTAAAAGACAAGGGGTGGGAGGTGCTCCGAATATGGGAATGTTCGTTAAGGGACAAATTTCACCTCGCGTCAGTAAAGGAAAAATTACAACAGTGCATAACATGCCAGCAACCGCAAAAATGAAACCAATGAAAATCAACTCATTTGCGCTACCTTTTCTGCGGCTGCTGGCTATACGTTAGCCTCAAAAAAACGAATAAAAATACAGTAGCGTTGCGTTAAGAATGAGTGAAATGTTTCAAAAATCGCTATTGACGCGGTTTTACAACGATTTTAAGATGGCGACGATTTCAATTCAATTTGGAGATTTTAGAAACGTAACTTGTTGATTTACAAATCTGATATTTTGCAACTTGATCATAACGCAACGCTACTGATAAAAATACCATAATTGTTAAACCAAAATCCATTCATCATGAAAAAAATTACAA
>CAZDUU010000481.1:0-2418 GCA_964508675.1 uncultured Bacteroidales bacterium
GTTGAAAGTTTAAAGGAAAAAGCTTAAAGTTTGAGTAAAACTATGGATTAATTATTCTCAAATTTATATTGCTTCAATAAGCTTTAACTTCTTATCTGCACACAAATACATGGTGTGTTTATATTTCTCTACCATGGTGTAATTATGAGTAGCCATAACGACCGATGTCCCTTCTCCCGCAATTGATTCCAGTAATTGAAGAACCATTTCCGAATTTGACGGGTCGAGATTTCCGGTTGGCTCATCGGCAAGTATTAATTCGGGGTGATTGAGCAATGCCCTGGCAATTACGATGCGCTGTTGCTCACCTCCAGATAACTCATGTGGCATTCGCTTAATCTTATCAAGCATTCCGACACGTTCCAATACTTCGCCGATTCTGACATCAATCTGGTCTTTTTTCCACCCTGTTGCACGCAAAACAAACTTTAAATTTTTGTATATATTTCTATCATTAAGTAGCTGAAAATCTTGAAATACCACGCCAATTTTACGACGTAACTGCGGAATATGACGTTGCTTTAATTTCAAAAGATTAAATCCGCATACTTCAGTAATAGTTCCTTCTATAGGTAATTCGGCATATATCGTCTTTAGAAAAGATGATTTTCCGCTTCCAACCTCGCCCAGCAAATAAATAAACTCTCCCTTCTTAAGTGTAACGGAAACTTCGTTCAGTACTAAATCACTTTGCTGAAAAATAGTAACATTGTCGTATTGCAAAACCAAACTTTCGTCCATGATTTTTTCTTACAAAGTAAGTAAAAGAATGTGCAAAAAGGAAGCTTTTTAATGATTTAGTAATCAACAAAAAATTGTTAATTAAAATATTAAGGTATAGAAAACGTTTTTTTCAATTAAGGCTAATTTAGCAACATGGTATAATAAGGTAAAAAAACTATGCAGAAAAAAATTTTCCTATGGACCTTTGTCAATGTTTTGTTGCTGTCTCCGCTATTTCTTAAAGCCCAGAGAACACAAATCTACAACGACAACCACATCAGTTACAAAACAGCTTTGGACTTTTTTGACGAAGAAAAATACAGTGTATCACAATATTTTTTCGAAAAATATAAAAATTCGGAAAACAAAGTCAATTTATTGGAGTCAGACGCTGCTTACTATATTGCCCTTTGCAGTATTGAGCTTTTCAATAAAGATGCTGAAAAAAACCTGCTCGATTACCTGAGCCAGTATCAGGAAAATTCCAGAACTCAAAATGCCCAATACGAGATGGGTATTTTTAAGTATCGAGATAAGAAATTCAAAAAAGCGATTCCATGGTTTGAAAAAGTAAATCCCGAATACCTTTCAAAAGATGAAAAAGCCGAATATTACTTTAAACTGGGATATTGCTACTTTGTTAACAGTGAATATGATAAAGCCGAAAAAGCATTTTATGAAATTAAAGATATTCCCAACACTTACCACAGCCCTGCTCTGTATTTTTACTCACATATTGCTTATACCAAGAAAAACTACGAAACAGCTTTAAACGGTTTTGACAAGCTTAAAGACGATGAAACCTTCTCTCCCATTGTTCCCTATTACATCAGCCAGATTTATTATCTACAGGAAAAATATGATGATGTAATTAATTATGCTCCTCAGTTTCTCGATTCTGCCAATACACGACGCGGACCTGAAATTGCCCGTATCATAGGCGAATCTTATTACAAAACCAATCGTTTCAAAGAAGCCATTCCATTTCTTGAAAAATATGCCAATGCTATTCCTTTAACTCGCAGCGATATGTACGAATTAAGCTATGCTTATTATAAAACAGGCTACGTTCCCAAGGCAGCCGGATTATTGGAAAAAATCACTATTCAGGAAGATACATTGTCACAGCAGACACTTTATTTATTGGCCGATTGCTATTTGTATGACGGCTTAAAGAATAACGCGCGTATGGCTTTGGAAAAGGCCTATAAAATGTCTTTCGTTCCCGATATACAGGAAGAAGCTATGCTACATTACGCAAAATTATGCTTTGAGTTATCATACAGTCCTTTCAATGATGCAATCAAAGCCTTTCAGGAATTTATTGCAAAATATCCCAACTCACCGCGAATTGACGAAGCTTACGCAAATATGAGCAAAGCATTTCTTTTTAGTAAGAATTACAAAGAAGCTATTGATGCGTTGGAAAATATTCAACATGTTACTCCCGAAATTGAAGAAGCCTATCAACGTGCCAGTTTTTACAGAGGTTTGGAACTGTTTAATAATTTAGATTTTGAACAGGCTATTATTAATTTTGACAAATCACTCAATAATGCCAAATACAATAAAATCTATACAGCCCAAGCTATTTACTGGAAGGTGAAGCTTATTACCGCCTGAAAGACTTCAAAAATGCTTTGATTCAATACAATAAATTCCTGACAACTTCCGGAGCATTTGAAACAGATTTGT
>CAZDUU010000482.1:0-2415 GCA_964508675.1 uncultured Bacteroidales bacterium
AAGACTGGCAAAATTTAATATTGATGAACGTCAGGCTACTGAATTTATAGGATTACCTACTCCGGCCAATGCCATTTTTTTTGCCTGGCTACCAATTTTATTAAGTAAATATGATTTAACAGCTTTTTTTCTGGTTCTCAATTTAAAAGCGCTGATTATTGTAACGATTATCCACTCTCTAATGCTTGTTTCGCCTTTTCCATTATTCTCATTAAAAATAAAATCGCTTAAATGGGGAAAAAATAAAATCAGATACGTTTTTTTAATTATTTCCATATTTCTGGTAATTGCTTTGAAAATGTACAGCGTTCCGGTAATTATTTGGCTATACATGTTGATTGGAGCAATAAGATATTTTACTATTAAACAATAAGTTATACTTTTTTTTCGATTTATTTAAGAATTTTTTATTTTAATATTTGAATTTTTGATTATTTTAGTTTAACTTTCGTACTAATTTGTTCAATTATTAATCTAAAATTTATAATTATGAAAAAAAATCTAATGACTTTATCCTTAGTTATCTGGTCAATGGTGGCGTTTAACCAGATTAATCCATTATTATCTCCTTATTACCAAGACGGTCCGTACACGGTAGCAATGGACTCTGACATGACAGCAACACCTAATGACTTGTTATTTTTCAGACCTTCTACTTCAGCAGGTGGTCCGTTTCCTACAATTCTGTTTCAACCAGGAGCAAATGGGACCGGTACAAGTTACATCAACAAACACAGCTACGACATTTACTGGCAACACTTAGCATCATATGGATTTGTGGTTATCATTATAAACAATACCTCAGGAGGCCCAAACTCTACTTTGTTTACACAAACCCATGATTATATTAAAACAAATGTAAGTAATACGTCACATTGGATGTATAATTATGTTGATTTAAACCGATTTATTGTAGCCGGCCATTCAAATGGCGGTATGAATGCAACTGATATTATTATTGACAGACCGAATGAAATAAAAGCAATTATTTATATGGCTTCTTATCCTAATCCCGGTATTTTTGGTTTAGGTGCTCAAAATGTAACCGATTATAATGGAAAAGTACTGTTGATGTGTGGAAGCGAAGATGAAACTTCTGCACCACTTGTAGGCACGACCAATGACGTTGCCAGCACAGCTTTTCAGAGCAGATTCACCTCTGCATCATGTAAAACATGGGTATATTTTAACGGAGTAGGCCATGGGGGATTTGGCGACTACAATAATCCTTCACAACCAGTCGGGACCGTAGGAAGAGATTCTGCCACGGCTTCCATTCGTCACTATATCTGCTCTTTTTTATTTTCACAATTTAGCGGAGGTAGTGTTTCATTTCTCAACTTCAGCCAGATCAGTTTAAGACCTTCCACAGTAGGAGAATTTGAAACATCTTGTTCAGAGATTACAGGAAATAATACAACACTATTAGAGAAAGGAATTAGGGTTTATCCAAACCCTGTATGCACATTTTCAACCATAACTTTTGATAATCCGTATTCGGGAACCTGTGTTGTTTATGATTTTACAGGAAAGGAAATTGAAACCATAAATATTTCAGACGAGGTTGAATTATCCATTAACTTTTCTGAGTTTAAAAAAGGACAGTATCTTTTGCGGTTTACAGATCAGGATGGCGTGATTCAAAGTATAAAAGTCATAAAATTATAAAATAAAAAGGCGGTTTAATTTAAACCGCCTTTTTATTTTATATAATCTCCAATTAGATTGCTAATGAGAAGCGTTTGAAAGTTGTAACTTTAATGTCTTTGTCAATTTTTTCAAGATACTGACGAACGGTAATTTTACTATCGCCAATGTATTCCTGATTCAACAAAGTACTTTCTTTGTAAAATTTATTTACTTTACCTTCAGCGATTCTTTCAATCATGTTTTCGGGTTTACCTTCCTGGCGTGCCTGATCTCTTCCTATTTCCATTTCTTTTTCAATCACTGACTGTGGAACATCAGTTTTGTCAACTGCTACAGGATTCTGAGCTGTAATCTGCATAACGATTTCTTTAGCAACTTCTTCGCTAACTACTTTGTTAAAGCCAACGATACTTGCTAATTTACTACCAAAGTGAACATATGAATATACATACTCTGCGCTTATGGTTTCGTAGCATGCTAATTCCATTTTTTCGCCAATAGTTGCTACTTTTTCCATAATCATATCATTAATGCTCACGCCATTAACGTTGATTTGTTTTAATTCGTCAACATTTTTGGGACGATCTTTCATAGCTACGTCAGCAATAGTTTCAGCAACTTTAACGAAACCTTCATTTTTTCCAACGAAGTCTGTTTCGCAGCTTAAAGCTGTCATAATTGCGTAGCGTTTATCAGATGAAATGCGGGTTACAACGCGACCTTCAGATGCATCTCTGTCTGAACGTTTCATTGCAATAGCCTGTC
>CAZDUU010000483.1:0-2411 GCA_964508675.1 uncultured Bacteroidales bacterium
TTACTGGGTTCTTCGTTTCAGGTAAAGGACCGTTTTGAACAGCATCAGCTTATATACCAGATTATGAAATCTGAAAAAGCTATTGTTTTTTTGATTTTGCTATTCATATTGCTGATAGCGTCATTTAATATTACTTCTTCTCTTACAATGCTCATTCTGGAGAAAAAAGAGGATATCAATACCTTGCAAAGCATAGGATTATCGCAAAAAGATATAAAAAAGATTTTCCTTATAGAAGGCTGGTTGATTGCTATTTGGGGAACACTGGCCGGAATTATTCTAGGTTTGATTTTTTGCTTTCTGCAATATAAATTCGGAATCATTCCTATGGAAGGTTCTTCGCCCGATGCCTTTATTGTTCAATCTTATCCCGTTGAAGTCAGGATTTTAGATTTAGTTTATATTTTAGTTGCTGTATTGGGAGTAGGTTATTTTTCTTCACGCTTTCCGGTTCGTTACATCACACGTCGTTATCTTCCCGACGAACACAAAGGAGCATAACCCCATGGCTTATAATCTTATTACCATACTTGGTCCTACGGCTTGCGGTAAAACGAAATTGGCTGCTCATTTAGCTTATGCTATTAAAGGAGAGATTATAAGTGCAGATAGTCGTCAGGTTTATAGAGGGATGGATTTGGGAACAGGTAAAGACCTTGAGGATTATGTGGTAAATGGTGAACATATCCCTTATCACTTGATTGATATTGTAAATGCAGGCGAAAAGTATCATGTTTTCCGCTTCAAGCAGGATTTTTATAATGCTTATAAATCAGTAATAGAAAAAAATAACGTTCCGGTTTTATGTGGTGGTTCGGGAATGTATATAGAGGCAATTCTTCGGAACTATAATCTGCTCGAAGTTCCTGAAAATACTGAACTAAGAAATAAACTGGAGAAGTATTCGCTGGAAGAATTGACCGAAATGCTTCGACAATATAAATCGCTTCACAACAAAACCGATGTTGATACTAAAAAAAGAGCTATCAGGGCAATAGAGATAGAGGAATTTTATAAATATACTGATGCAAACGAATTAAATCATCCGGCATTAAAAAGTCTGACCATCGGCCTGAATATAGACAGGGATTTGAGACGAGAAAAAATAAGTCGTCGCCTCAAAACGCGTATAGATGAGGGAATGATTGACGAAGTGAAACAATTAATGGAAGACGGAATTTCTGCAGACGATTTGATTTATTATGGACTTGAATACAAGTACATTACAGAATATATTTTGGGCTATTATTCATTTGATATGTTTTTTACCAAACTTGAAACGGCTATTCACCAGTTTGCAAAACGTCAGATGACATATTTTCGCGGGATGGAGAGGAGAGGAATTGCTATTCACTGGTTGGATGCTGCAAATCCCCTCGAAAAAAACGTAGAACAAATACTTCATCTTTACAATTCTTAAACAAAATTCCATTTTCTCTTTTGCAGTTTTAGATTATCTTTGCAGCCAAAATAAGATTTACACATGAAGCACCTGCGCAATTTTTGTATTATCGCTCACATTGACCATGGAAAAAGCACTTTAGCAGACCGTCTTCTCGAATTTACCGGAACGGTAGTCGGGAAACAAATGCAGGAGCAAGTGCTCGACGATATGGAACTGGAGCGCGAAAGAGGGATAACGATAAAAAGTCATGCAATTCAGATGGAATATCAGTATCAGGGCGAAAAATATATATTAAACCTGATTGATACTCCGGGGCACGTTGATTTTAGTTACGAAGTTTCAAGGGCAATTGCTTCATGCGAAGGAGCTTTATTAATTGTTGATGCTACGCAGGGAATTCAGGCTCAGACCATTTCTAACCTTTATCAGGCCATTGACCATAATCTCGAGGTTATTCCGGTATTGAATAAAATGGATATGCCAGCTGCCATGCCCGAAGATGTAAAAGACCAGATTGTAGATTTGTTAGGCTGTAAACGTGAAGATATTATCGAAGCCAGTGCAAAAACAGGTACTGGAATAGAAGAAATTCTAAAAGCGATTATTGATAGGATTCCTGCACCTAAAGGTGACCCTGATGCTCCGTTACAGGCATTGATTTTTGATTCGGTATTTAATCCTTTCAGAGGAATTATAGCATATTTTCGTGTTAAAAACGGTTCCATCAAAGCTCACGACCATGTTAAATTTGTAAATACCGGAGCCGATTACGAAGCCGATGAGATTGGAGTTCTGAAGCTTTCACTCGACCCCCGTAATGAAATTTCAGCCGGTAATGTGGGATATATTATTTCGGGAATTAAAAATGCCCGCGAAGTAAAAGTGGGTGATACCCTTACTCATGTAGAAAATCCATGTCAAAGCGCTATTGCAGGTTTCGAAAATGTTAAACCCATGGTTTTTGCAGGGATTTATCCCGTTGATGCAGATGATTACGAAGATTTGC
>CAZDUU010000484.1:0-2408 GCA_964508675.1 uncultured Bacteroidales bacterium
CTTGCGCTTGCATTTGTAAACGTGTACACTGTCTACTCAAATGCAAACAATGGCAATACTAACAATAATAATGTTAGTAACTTCCTGATAGGCAAAGTCCTTTCTTTAAACTTTAACCAAAATGTAATCTTTTGTTTCATAATTTTAATTTTTTATAGGTTAAATACGAAACAAAAGTAAAGCGATAAAAAAAAATGCAAAAGAGTAATGTTACTGAATTTTAAAAAAATATTTCAGGTATTAATACTGATAATAAGTGAGTATAAAACATTCTTATACTTAACTAATTATTTTATTTGTAATAAATTAATCTTTTTTTTAGATTCTAACTCCAATAACTAAGACATCATCCACCTGTTCGTTTGAACCTTGCCAATCTTTTAAAGCATTAGCCAATATTTGTTTTTGGTCTGTAGTGTCCTGATTATTAATATCTAAGAGTAGTTCTTTTAGAGCTTTGTATTTGAATTTTTTATTATCGGTGCCTCCAAATTGATCTGCATAACCGTCGCTGAAAATATATAACATATCTCCTTTGCTAACCTGAACTCCATGATTTGTATATTGATCTACAACCCCGTCAACATTCATTCCTATAGGTAACTTATCTCCTTTTATTTCATAAATGTTATTTTTATGAGTAAAGTACAGTTCATGATAAGCTCCTGCAAATTCAACTAAATTTAGTTGTTTGTAAACGCTTATTATTGAAATATCCATACCGTCATGTACTCCGCTTTCGTCATTAATCTGGCGCAGAAAATTTGTGACTCCTTCATCAACGAAACTAAGAATGTTTGAAGGTTTAGTCATGTGATTGATTTTAACTGCCTGGTTAAGCAGGTCATAACCAATTACCGACATCATGGCTCCCGGAACTCCATGACCTGTACAATCAACAGCTGCAATTATGATATAATCTTTTTCCTGCTCGACAAAATAAAAATCACCACTTACAATTGATTTAGGCAAATAAAAAATAAAATAGTCTTTAAGTATAGAGTTGATATAGTTGGAAGGTGGAAGTATGGCTTGCTGTATTCTGAAAGCATAGTTTATACTGTCTTCTAGTTCCTGTTTCTGGTATTCGATCACATTTCTCTGATCTTTTATAGAGTCAAGTTGTTTATAAATTTCTTCCTGCTGATTCCTTATATGAATATTTTGCTGGTCAAATGCAGATTCCAAACTTTTAATTTTTTTTACTAATTGATCTTCTTTATTAATTTGATCATTTTTAGTTTTAATTATCAGATACCAACCTACTATATTTAATAAAGGAAAAAGAAGCGAACCATATTTTATAGGTTCAGATACATCAGGTTTGATAAAGATAAAAATCAGATATGCTAAAGTTAATATATTGAAAAAGATGAAAATAAGTCCTTTCGTTTGATTTTTCATAACCCCTGTAAAAATTTTTATAAAGGTAATAAAACTAAGTTTTTAATGCAATACAGGTATTTTTTGATAAATGATATTTCTCATTTGCATTGAATGCTAATCATAGTTATATTTGTACATGTTTTAAATCATAATTTATGAATGTGCAAGAATTAAAAACAGCTCACAAATTGCTGAAAGAGTTTAATTACTCAATCACCCCTCTTTACAGGGGATACACAGACAAAGTTCTTTATATCAATGTGGGAAATAATGACGTAAAAGTAAAAGACGTTCCACCCATGATGAAAGAAAAATTTGTTGGTGGTAAAGGTTATGGACTTCGCCTTCTTTGGGATGCAACAACTCCAAAAACCAAGTGGAATGATCCGGAAAATGAAATTGTAATTGGTTGCGGTCCTATTGGAGGTATTACTCAATATAGTGGTACAGGAAAGTCGATTGTGGTAAGTATTTCTCCGCAAACGGACATTGTTATTGATAGTAATGTTGGTGGTTTTTTCGGCCCTTTCCTTAAGTTTTCTGGTTTTGATTCAATCGAATTACAGGGAAAAGCTGAAAAAGATGTAATAATTTACATTGACGGAATTAACGGGAAAATTGAAATTTTTGAAGCACCACTTGAAGCTATTGACAGCTATGTACTTCCTGAACAGTTGACAGAAATGTTTGCTGAAAACGAAGCAGATAAAAAAAATATTGGTATTGTCTCAGCCGGTCCTGCAGCAGACCATTCTTTAATAGGAATGCTTAATTTTACCTTTTATGATTCAAAACGTAAAATTATTCGTCTGAAACAAGCCGGTCGTGGTGGTACAGGTACTGTATTTCGCGATAAGAGGATTAAGGCTATTATTTGTAAAATACCCGGAGTAAAAGGTAATCTTAATAATGTGGCTGATTTGGAAGCCATCATGGAAAGAGGTCGTCGCTTTAATAAAGAAATTCGTGAACTGGATGATAAACAGTGCGAAATGCGTTCGAAAGGAACGGCTCACCTCGTT
>CAZDUU010000485.1:0-2395 GCA_964508675.1 uncultured Bacteroidales bacterium
AAAACCTTAAATCAAGACCAAAATCACTGTGACTTGGGCTTATACTTCCTTCTGTCCTTGGAAAAGCCATGATGTATCCCATAGGTACAATACTATCCCAAAGCCATTGATAAGAATCCCATGTCATTACAAAGCCATGTCCAAATACAAATAGAGGAAACTGACCATTGGAAATTGCAACATCATCGCCGGCAGTATTAGACGGGTAATAAATTTCTGTTTGAATACTTCTATCACTTCTGTTTGGATCAGTAAAAGTTATTTGTTTGTGCCCTACACTATAAGTTTGACAGAAAACAGAAAATGGAATTACCATTAAAATAAATAAAAGTATATTTTTCATAAATTTAATATTTGATTAAAACGTTCAAATGTAAAAATAATTTTTCAAAAAAACATGTGCTTTGTCAAAATTTTGACGAAAAATTGAACTTCTTTATTATTTTATATAGCATAAATATGTTTAGCAGAAGTTGTGTGTTAATTTATATATCTTTGTTTTCAAAAAAAATATATGAGACAATATCCTATATATCTCGCAGGAAATTTTGTACATACTAATACTAAAATAGAAGTTAGAAATTCATTTTCAAAAGAAATCTTTGCAGAAACCTATTTGGCTTATAAAGAAGAATTGGAAAAAGCAATTATTAAAGCTTCAGAAGTAAAAGAATTGATGAAGTTGATGCCTTCATTCAAAAGATATGAAATATTGATGCAGATTGCAGAAGGGATGAGGACTGAAAAACAGCAGATGGCTGAAATATTGGCACTTGAAGCATGTAAGCCGATAAAATTTGCGAAAGGTGAAATTGACAGGGCTATTCAAACATTTATTGTTGCAGCTGAAGAAGCTAAAAGGTCACCCTCTGAATATCTGTCTATTGATTGGACTCCTGCCGGACAAAATAAAGAGGGAATAGTAAAGTATTTTCCTATTGGTCTGATTGCCGGGATTGTGCCTTTTAACTTTCCGCTAAACCTAGCTTCACATAAAATAGCCCCGGCTTTTGCTGCAGGAAATTGTATCATTATTAAACCTGCACGTTCAACCCCTTTATCTACTTTGGAATTAGCTAAAATTGTTGATAAAACCGATTTGCCGAAAGGTGCATTTTCAGTTTTGCCTATGGATAGGCAGGCCGGTCAGCAGTTAGTATCTGATAGCAGAATAAATATGTTGACATTTACAGGGTCGCCTGAAGTGGGTTGGAAAATGAAAACAGAGGCAGGAAGAAAAAAAGTTACTCTTGAATTAGGCGGGAATGCCGGAGTCATTGTCAGTCCTTCTGCAAATGTCGAAACGTCTATTCAAAAGTGCTTAACCGGTGCTTTTTCTTATTCAGGTCAAATTTGTATTCATACTCAAAGAATTTATGTACATGATTCAATATATAGTGATTTTATAAAAAGATTCTGCGCTCTTGCAGGTGAATTAAGGATTGGTGATGCTTTGAATGATTCAACTGATATTTCAGCTATGATTGACGAGGAAAATGCTTTGCGTGTTGAGTCGTGGATAGTAGAAGCCGAAAAGCAGGGAGCAAAAATTTTATGCGGTGGTAAGCGTGACGGAAACGTAGTGGAACCAACCGTTTTAACAAACACAAATCCTGATATGAAAGTTTGCGGTTTGGAAATATTCGGACCAGTTGTGGTCATTGAGCCGTATAAAAATTTTAAGCAGGCGGTTGAATTGATAAATTCCGGAGATTATGGGCTTCAGGCCGGGGTGTTTACTGATTCCATTGAAGAAATGAATGATGCTTTTGAAAATATCGAAGCAGGAGGTGTCATCATTAACGATGTGCCTACGTTCAGAGTGGATCATATGCCATACGGAGGTGTTAAGAATAGCGGATTTGGCAGAGAAGGAGTAAAATATGCTATTTTTGAAATGATGGAGCCCAAGATTTTGGTTAAAACAAAATAAAACTTATTTAATGAATCTGAACCTAAGGGAGAGATGGTATTATTGGGTAGGAGGTCTGGCAGTTCTTGTTTTGATTTTATATGAAGCCCAGGGGAAAGGTGATTTTAGTATTTTTATTTCAGCTTCGAAAGACTTAATGCTTAGGCAGAACATTTATTCAAATGTCTATAACGAATTTTATCATTATTATTACGACGCTTTGTTTGCATTAATATTGGTTCCGTTTACTTTTATTCCTTTGTATATCACAAAAGTAATCTGGCTAATAGTTAACTTGTTTTTTTTGTATAAGATTTGGGATGTTCTTAAAGAGTGGCTTTCTTTTTCATCAATGGCAAAGAAAACGAGAATAATAATTACTGCTCTTACTTTTATTTTTATTTTACGTTTTTTTAGGGATAATTTTCACCTGGCTCAAATGACGGTTTTTATATTATTTACATTAATTTATGGCCTTTACCT
>CAZDUU010000486.1:0-2386 GCA_964508675.1 uncultured Bacteroidales bacterium
TTGAAAAGGCAAAAGAATATGCACAAAAATTTTCTGAAACTCAAAAACTAAAAAGTAATGAATTAGTTGCTTTAGATAAGTTTTCAGAAACTGTTGAAAATGCAAAATCTCTCACCGCAAAACCTATCAATGTTACATTAATTAATCTGGGCAAAACTCTTAACTCACAACAAGACGATTATATACCATTTATTACTGAAGATGAGAATTTTATGGTTTTTACTTCGGCCAGAAAATATATGAGCGATTACCAGCAATTTATTAAAAGTGTTTATTTTAGCAAAAAATCAAATGGAATTTGGTCAGGTGCAATAGCCGCTGGTTCTAAGATAAACTCTGACGAAAACGAAGAAGTGGTTGGTATTAGTAAAGATGGTAGCGTCCTTTTAGTTCATGTTGATAGGTTAAGTAATCCACACGATATTTTTTATTCAGAAAAAAACAAGTCCGGCAACTATGGAGAATTATTAGATTTTGGGCCAAACATTAACTCTAAAAGCAGTGAAATGGGTGCCACATTAACAATTACCGGAGACACACTTTTCTTTGCAAGTGACAGACCCGGTGGTTTCGGAGGTTTTGATATTTATATGAGTTTCAAACTTCCGGATGGAACATGGAGCCAGGCTGTAAATGTAGGAGAACCGATAAACACCTCTTCTGATGAAAATTATCCATACATCACAGCTGACGGACAAACACTTTACATCACATGCAATGGTAGGAATAGTATGGGAGGTTATGATATTTTCAAGTCTAAAAAAGTTGACAATAAATGGTCAGAACCACTGAATATGGGGTATCCGATAAATGACACTTATGATAATTATAATGTAGCATTAACAAGCAACAGTCGTTATGGATATATCAGCAAATACGACAGTAATAGTACCGGAGGCTTAGATATTTATAGAATAATTTTCAATAATGTTCCACCTACCAATATTGCATATACAGGCAATATCTTAGTAGGTGACAGCATAAAAAATGTATCTTTTAAACAGGTTGACTCGCTTATTACAATTACATTAATCAATAAAACTAACCCGTCACAGACATTTACCTATCAGCCAAGCAAGAAAGGAAAATATACTATTGCTTTGTCGCCCGGATATTGGCAGCTTGAAATTGCAGGTAATGCATACGAAAAATACAAGCAGGAATTTATAATCCGTGATGAACAGCCAACTCAAACGGTTTATATAAAAAATATTTATTTAAAGAAAAAAGTAAAAAAATGAACTTACCATTAAAAAAACCCATTATTTTCTTTGACTTGGAAACAACCGGGACTGACATTGTACATGATCGGATTGTTGAAATTACTATTTTACGAATAGAACCTAATCAACAAGAAAGTTTACATACTTATCTGATTAACCCACAGATACCTATTCCACCTGCTGTGTCGAAAATACATCACATTACAGATGATATGGTTAAGGACAAGCAAACTTTTAAAGAAATGGCGCACGCCATTTTTAATTTATTTGAAGGAACCGATATTGCAGGGTTTAATGCTTTAAAATTCGATATCCCATTGCTGGCCGAAGAATTTCTAAGATGTAATATTGACTTTAGCATGAAGAATAGAAACGTGGTCGATGTTCAGGTCATTTTTCATAAGATGGAACAAAGAAATTTATCTGCAGCATATAAATTTTATTGCAAAAAAGAACTTGAAAATGCACACAGCTCTGAAGCAGATACCATTGCCACATACGAAATACTTAAATCGCAATTAGATTACTATCCTTCATTACCTCAAAATATGAGTGATTTAAGTAAATTCTCTACTCATCATAGAAATGCCGATTTATTTGGACACATTATTTTTAACGACAAAGATGAGGAAATTTTTAATTTCGGAAAGTATAAAGGACAATCAGTGGCTGAAGTTTTAAAAAAAGACAGCGGCTACTACGGATGGCTTCAAAATGCTGATTTCCCTTTATACACTAAAAAAATTTTTACTGAAATTTATTTAAGAGAAAATAAAAAATAATATCATGAAAATAATTTGTGTTGCAAGGAACTATCATCTTCATATTAAAGAAATGAATCATGATGTTTCAACGGAACCGACTTTTTTCTTTAAACCGGATGTTTCACTTTTAAGAAATAATGAACCCTTTTTCATTCCCGAATTTTCTACCAATATTCATCATGAAATTGAATTAGTTTACAGGGTTTGTAAAGTGGGAAAAAACATTTCACAGCGTTTTGCGCATCGATATTATGATTCCTTGGCATTAGGTGTTGATTTTACTGCCCGTGATTTGCAGGATAAATGTATAAAAGAAGGATTGCCATGGGAAATGGCCAAAGCATTTGATAATGCAGCTGCTATCAGTCCATTTATCCCAAAATATGAATTTGATAATCT
>CAZDUU010000487.1:0-2384 GCA_964508675.1 uncultured Bacteroidales bacterium
AAGAGAAGGAAATCTTTTCGCTTATGAAGTTAAATGGAATACAAATAAAAAGGTTAAAACACCCAAAGAATGGAAAGATGCTTATCCCGAAAGTCATTTTTCTGTAATTACCCCTGATAATTATTTAAACTTTATTATTTGATTGAAAAAAATGAACTCAGGGAAATCGTTGAACCCTTCCTTTATAATTAAAATGACAGAAAATCGGTAATGGTTTTACAAACCATTTTGATTTGTTCTTCGTTGATAGTTAAAGGCGGGGCAATGCGTATAGACGAGTCGTTGAACAAAAACCAGTCGAGCAATATTTGCTTTGATTGTGCATAACTGATAAGTTTTTGGACATGTTCGAAACTATCCAGCTGAACAGCCATCATAAATCCCAATCCCCGGACTTCGCGAATGGCGGGATGATGTAGGTTTTTCTTCCAGTAATGTTCGAGTTTAAGAACATTTTCGAATAAGTGCTCTTCTTCTATAACCTGTATAGCAGCCAATGAAGCAGCACAGGCAAGGGGATTTCCGCCAAAAGTGGTCATGTGTCCCAATATCGGATTTTGGGTAAAAACGGACATGATTTTTTTCGGTGCCATGAAAGCGCCAAGTGGCAAGCCACCACCTAAAGCTTTGGCTAACAATAAAATATCGGGTGTGATTTGATAATGCTCGTGAGCAAACATTTTTCCGGTTCGTCCCATGCCGCTCTGGATTTCGTCGAAAATAAGCAGAGTACCTGTTTCGTGACATCGGTTTTTAAGTGCGGTCAGAAAATCTTTTTCAATGGGGATATAACCGGCTTCTCCCTGAACGATTTCTACAACAACTCCGGCTGTTTTTTCAGTAATGGTACTTAATGTAGAGATATCGTTAAAACTGATAAACTGTACGTCCTGTAAAAAGGGACCATAGGCTTTTTGGTATTCCTGGTTCGACATAAGGCTCATGGCACCGGTTGTACTTCCGTGATAAGCATTGCGACAGGCCACAATTTCTTTTCTTCCGGTAAATCGGCGTGCCAGTTTGATGCTTCCCTCCACTGCTTCGGCACCGGAGTTCACAAAGTAAACAGAATCAAGCTTATTTTCCGTTAATGCTGCAAGCTTTTGTGCCAGCAACGCCTGTGACGACTGTATGTGCTCGCCATAGACCATGGTATGCAGATAGTTTTCGGCCTGATTTTTAATAGCCTGAATTACTTTAGGGTGTTTATGGCCGATATTGCTGACGGAAATTCCTGAAATACAATCGAGATAAGGGATGCCTTTTTCATCGTACAGAAAAAGACCCTCAGCTTTTGAAAGCTGAAATGCTAAAGGAAATTCGGAAGTCTGGGCTACATGATTGAAAAAATACTGACGAAGAGGTAAATTCATTTTATTTTAAGATAACATTCAAATCGCGAAGTAAATCATCTTTATATGATTTTCCAATGGGTAAAAGTTTGGTTCCTTCGTTGGTCTTCACGATCACTGAATTTTCTTCTATACCTTTTATTTTGTTGATATTGATGATATACGAACGGTGAATACGTTTGAATTTATTGAGCGGTAATTTTTCTTCAATGGATTTCATAGTAAAGTGTATGGTGAATTTTTCTTCGAATGTGTTGATGATGATGTAGTTTTCGAGTGCTTCTACATAAATAATGTCATTGAAATTGAGTTTAAGGAGGGTTGCATTTTTCTTGATGAAGATTTCATCCTGTGTTGCATTTTCACTGTTTGGTTTTTTAACGGACATAAAATCGTCTATTTTTTTGAATGCCCTGTCCACTGATTTGTAAAAACGTGCATAGGTAAAGGGTTTAAGTAAATAATCCGTCACTTCGTATTCAAAAGCGGTAACGGCATACTTATCCTTGGCTGATACAATAATGATTTGCGAATCGGTTTGTTTCAGTGTATTTAAAAAGTCAATTCCGTCCATATCGGGCATTTCAATATCGAGAAAAATTAAGTGTATCGGTTCGGCGGGTTGGGATAAAGCATTAATCGCCTCAATAGCATTTGAATATGAATGTATCAGTTTTAATGAATCTGTGCGTTTTACATATTCTTCGAGTACTTTTCTCGACATCTTATCATCGTCAATTATTATACAATTCATGGCCATATAAAGAAGTATTTAGGTTATTCGTCTATTCGGGTTTTATTTTCGTCAAAATAATCTATAAATTTACAAACATTTTACGTTAAAAATCAAATAGGGTTATATTTATGAGTAAATTTTTCCTAAAAAGTTTATTTGTTCTGATATTCAGCGCAATAGAAACAATTTCTTTTACTCAAAATACGATTATTTTTAAAATCAAACCCGAATACAAAAGCAAATGTAAGTCAAATTCCGTTCAAATTGAACCTTATTCTGAAATATTTCAGAAAAGA
>CAZDUU010000488.1:0-2384 GCA_964508675.1 uncultured Bacteroidales bacterium
CTATTAATCGAAGGGCCAAGGTTTTCAATGGAAATTTCAATAGAATCATTTATTAATGAGGGTGCAGTGTGGCAAATATCCATCATATGCTTTGTTCTCTTATAATCAGCATCTTCTGGTTTTAAAAACTCCAAATATTTTGCATAGAAATTTTCAGCTTTATCAAAATTGTATAAAAAGTGATTGGCTTCACCAAGTAAAAAATATACTTTGTTGGGCGCATTCTTTTCTTTAAAATTCAGCTCAGACCACTCATTTGACGTGCTTTTTGATGCAATTAACAAATAATTTAATGATTTTGATTTCTGGAGAGGCAGATGAATATAGCAAAGCCCTAACAGATAATTATAATTGGCATTTAAAGAGTCTTTTTTTACCAGAAAATCTAAATGTGGAATTGCATCCATGTAATTATTAAACAGAATAGCTCTTTTTGCTTCATTAAAGTGATGCTTTGCTTGTAATTTTGAAACCAATTGTCCATTCAGATTACCGCAATATACAAGAATTCCAAAGAATATGACAAATTTAAATTTCATGAAAAAATTTTTAAACAAAAATAAACCAAGTTTTTAAAACTTCAAAGATATTTTTATTCCTGTTTAATATTTCCAATAAAAAGTAATTCTCGGGGTAATCCCAGGCTTGATTTTGGTATTATTCTGAAGTTTATCGTAAAATTCGGCGATTACATTCGGACTGATGACTAACTGCTTATTTAATTTAATATTTGTTGAAAAGAGTGCCCAGTACCTGTGATCGTGGGTACTTTCTTTGTATTTATTTGGCTCGTAATAATCAAATCTGCCGGTAAACGATAATTTATCGTTTAGATAGACCGTACTGAAAAAACTTAAACCACAGCTTTCCATACTTTTGAAATTGTTGCCAGTATTAAGCATATGTTGCCAGTCGAGGAAAAAGGCTTCAACCCCGAACGACAATGAATTTTCTTTTCTATAACCTAAGAATAATGAGAACAGTGTTTTATCATTTGTCAATAAACTCATTGGCAAAATAGTGTCATAAAAATTTTTAACCTTAGGCAGGAATAAGTAATTCACAGAAATAGTAGCTACAAAATGTTTCCAGAAACTATAACGAACTAATCCGTATAATGCTTTATAGCGGTCCACTTCAGCTTTACAGGCACTGTTATTCCCCACCATAAGTTGATAAAATAATGTTCCAGAAGAATCAGTCTGTCCTGTCACAGATAAACCAAAATCTCTACTTTCTGCCAAACAACGCTGGTTTGTAATAGGTTTTTCCAGGTATCTTCCACCCCAGATATCTTCCGCTGTTTCAAAAGTCGGACAAGGTTGAATTCCTAAAATAATGGAATGATATCCAAAAATATTTTTCCATTTAATATATGCATCTTTAACATAGACGCCCAAATTTCCACTAGTTACAAATGTTTTATTCTCATTTTCTAACCTAACTCTCATTTCTAAATTTTGAGAATACAAATAATCATAAGTAAAATAGAATCTTCTGATTTGAAACCCGTTTAAATTTTTTGCATCGTTCAAGACAGAATTTGCCAGGATGGTTGCACCGGAATCCCTTACGGCATTGTAATAATAATCGCCAAAAACCAAACCGGATATTCTGGACTTACTGTTTTCCTGAGCATAGGAATAAACAGAACAAAAAACCCAAAACAAAAAAAGTAAACGTTTCATAGTATTTTATTTGGGACACAAATGTAATCACTTAACATTAATATAACCATCCGTTAATCAAAACTTAACAATTTCTTAATGCTGTAATAAAAATTATTTTTTAAAATTTGTTAGTAAAATATTTTTCATTACTTTTGAACAAAGTATTTATTATTACTGATTCATGAAAAAAATAATTACTTATCTTTTTTCTATAGCCACTCTGAGTTGTTTTGCGCAAAATAATTTAGAATTAAAAAAGAATGAAATAAGCAGAATAAAAAATGACACTTCAGTTAAACTTTTACAATATTTTACTAAAAAAGATGGTACTGGCGAAGTTGTCTTCATTGAAAGGAAAAGAACAGATTCATTAGCTGATAAATGGTTAAAAAAATATATTCAGGAATCACAACAAAGAATAAAGAAAAACATAAAAAAAGTAAAATCAAGCGACTGCTCCAACATGGATTTTGAACTGGGTGATCTTTCAAATTGGACCACATTAGCAGGATTTAATCCAAATAGTGGCCAATGGGGTTATCCTACCGGAACATGGATTGACACAACCGATACAAACAGGTTTAAAATAGTAAGTGGAGGTACAGACCCTTATGGGGGATTCCCGACGTTAGCTCCAGGTGGAGGAAACTATTCCATAAAATTAGGAAATGATGATTGTAATGCAGAAGCTGAACAATTAATATATTCTTTTCT
>CAZDUU010000489.1:0-2381 GCA_964508675.1 uncultured Bacteroidales bacterium
ATCAGGTATTTAATGTATAATGAGATTACAAGTGTAGATGATATTCAAAATTATACTGAAGCTAAAGTTTTGGGAATTATTCCTCTGTATAAGTCAAAATTACCTGTATCACAGCTATTAATTGATATAAAACCTAATTCAATTTTTTCTGAATCTTTCAGGGCATGCAGGGCAAGTATTGAATTTATGCAGCTTGAAAAAAAACAGAATATTATTTCTGTTTCGTCAACAGTTAGTGGCGAAGGCAAAACCTTCTTTGCAATAAACCTTGCCGGTATTTTTGCCTTACAAAATAAAAAGGTTGTTTTAGTTGATATGGATTTACGACGACCGAGAATTCATATCGGATTCAATACAGACAATAGCAAAGGAATCTCAACTATATTAATTGGAAAAAATAAAATTGAAGATTGTATCAAAAAATCAAAATTGCAATTTTTGGATTATATCACAGCAGGTCCAATACCTCCTAATCCATCTGAGTTAATCTCATCATCGAACTTTAATAATTTTTTAGAGGTCATTTCTGCTGAATATGATTATGTTATAATAGACACCCCCCCCCTTGGTCTGGTTTCAGATGCTTTAACAGTTTTCAAATTGTCCAACTTCCCAATTTATGTCATAAAATCGCATTTTTCAAAGCGCTCATTCTTGTATAACGTAAACCACTTAATGGATGATAAAAAGATTAACAACCTGATGGTTCTGATTAATGCTTTCGATTTTGAGAAAACAAAATACGGTGGTCAATATGGTTATTCATATAATTATGGATATGGTTATAATTCAGATAGTCAGAACCATTACTATGAAGATGCTCCTATAAAAAAGAAAAGGTCTCTTTTAAAAAGAATTTTACGGTTGCTTGGTTTATGAAGATTTATATAGTTATTTATTCCATCATTTCAATAGGGCTTTATATTATACTTCACAATTTCTTTTATAGGAAGGCAACACACTTTAAAATTAACAAAGCAAATCAGAAAGCAATCAGGTGGAGTTCGCAAAAAAAACCTGTTGCGGGAGGAATAACTTTTTTCTTGAGCTTTTTGTTTGCAAACGTTTTTTTTCTTATCTCTCAACCAACAAATATACAGATAGATGCACAATATTTTTATATCGCTATTGCATTGATTTTCGCTTTTTTAATTGGTCTGGCTGATGATATGCTTTCTGTTTCGCCCAATTTAAAGCTTGTTTTTCAAACGTTATCAGCAATTTTGCTTATATACTCAGGACTCTACATAAAGATATTTGATAATAACTGGTTTAATTATATCATTTCAATATTTTGGTATGTGGGAATGATGAATTCAGTAAATATGCTGGATAATATGGATGCTATTTCTACAGTTGTTAGCATTTCCGTATTATTTCAATTTCTGATTATTGATGCGGTACTTGTTAAAAATATATATGAACTGCTTATAATTTTAGCCCTATTATTCTCGCTTACCACATTTTTATTATATAACCGCCATCCTGCAAAGATGTATATGGGCGATAACGGTAGTTTATTTTTAGGCTTATTCCTGGCAATATTTGGTGTTAAATATTTGTGGAATCATCCTGTTTATAATAATGAAATATATTTTCAATGGCTACCTTTTGTCTTTATTTTATCATCATTCTTGATTCCTTTAACTGATACAACTACTGTTACAATAAACAGACTTCTTCAGAAAAAATCTCCCTTTGTAGGTGGAAGAGATCATACAACACATGCATTATCAATGCTTGGCTTAAGTGAGAATAAAATTGCCATTTTATTTTTTGTATTAAACATGATAGGAACATCGTTAGTTGCTTATATGATTGTTTATGAAAATTATAGCCCGATATTAACAGGTATTTCGATTTTTTATTGTACCTTTGTGGTCCTTTTTTTATACATCAATGCATTCAGAATTAATAAAAAAAATAAAGCTTAGATTCATTCACATAACTGGGAAGTTGGTATTTAAAGTTTTATTGATTATTTTGGTAATTATTGGCTTGTATTTACTTCAAAAAAGTTTTTATAAGACTTCTAACCAGCAGGATAATAATACATTAGCTCAGAGCCATAAGTATTATGCAGAATCTGTTGAAATTCCCGATACTTTATCGTTTGCAGGTGAACCTGTACCACTCAATAATTTTGATGTTTATGAAAGCCTTGAGAAAGAGTTCTTAGTTAACAGCTATTGGCATTCACAAACTATTTTAATGCTGAAAAAAGCATACCGGTATTTTCCTATTATTGAACCTCTTTTAAAGAAAAATAAAGTTCCGGAAGATTTTAAATATTTAGTTGTTGCAGAAAGTGGATTTTCTAATGTGGTAAGTCCAGCTGGAGCATCAGGCTTCTGGCAGTTTATGAAACCAACGGCCCAAAA